>JAHDCK010000499.1 GCA_020629915.1 Saprospiraceae bacterium | reverse complement strand
GCTGCGCCGTATTCAGGATAAGGAATATCCAACTCCTTGAGCAAGTCTGAGAAAGCGCCTCGATCTTCTGCCAGGTCCATCGATTCGTAGGATGTACCGATTATTTTAATATTATTTTTATTAAATTTTTCAGCGAGTTTTAGGGCGGTTTGTCCACCGAGCTGCACGATAACACCTTCGGGTTTTTCGTGTTCGATGATTTCTTCGATGTGTTCCCAGAAGACCGGCTCGAAGTACAGTTTGTCCGCAATATCAAAATCGGTGGAAACGGTTTCCGGGTTGCAATTGATCATAATCGCTTCGTAACCCGCTTCCTTAATTGCCAGGATGCCATGCACGCAGCAGTAGTCAAATTCAATCCCCTGCCCGATGCGGTTCGGCCCGGAGCCCAACACGATGATTTTTTTATTTTTAGTAGGAATACTTTCATTTTCCTTATCAAAGGTAGAATAGAAGTAAGGTGTTTGGGCTTCAAATTCGGCGGCGCAGGTATCCACCATTTTATAAGTACGACGAATACCCAGCTTCTTGCGATAGCGAGTAATATCTTTTTCTTCCAGGCGCATTGTCCAGGCAATTTGCGCATCGGAATAACCCATTTGTTTTAATCGTATAAAAAAATCTTTCGGAATATCCTCCGGCACATTGTATTTCAACAGTTTCTTTTCTGCCTTGACCAGCCGCTTGATTTCCCGGATGTACCAGGGATCTATTTTGGTTAGTTTGTGAATGGTTTTGACTGGAACACCAAGGCGCAGGGCATCCTTGACTCTATAAATTCTATCATCACTAGCAAATTCCAATCTTTGTAATATATCAGAAGTTTTAATCCATTCCTTTTTATCTGCGCCTAATCCCATGCGATCATTTTCCTGAGACTGACAAGCCTTTTGCATTGCTTCCAGAAAATTCCGACCGATGGCCATAACTTCTCCGACGGATTTCATTTGAAGCCCCAGCTTGTTATTCGCTCCATAGAATTTATTAAAATTCCATCGTGGCATTTTCACAATCACATAATCCAGCGTCGGCTCAAAGTAGGCAGAAGTTGTTTTAGTAATTTGATTTTTGAGTTCGTCCAAAGTATAACCAATGGCCAGCTTTGCAGCAATTTTAGCAATGGGATAACCCGTAGCCTTACTTGCCAATGCCGAGGAGCGGGACACCCTTGGATTTATTTCAATCGGAATCAACGCCTCGTCCTCCGGATTGATAGCAAATTGCACATTGCATCCTCCGGCAAAATTTCCCAGAGCACGCATCATCATCATGGCATCATTTCGCATCCGCTGGTAGGCCGTATCCGACAAGGTCATCGCCGGGGCCACCGTGATGCTGTCGCCGGTGTGGATACCCATTGGGTCGAGATTTTCTACGGTACAAATTATAACGACATTATCATTAGAATCCCGAAGCAATTCCAGTTCGTATTCTTTCCAGCCTAACACGGCTTTTTCTACCAGGACTTCATGCGTCGGCGATGCATTCAATCCCCGGCGAAGGGCTTCGGGGTATTCCTCCTTGGTCATGACGAAGCCGCCGCCCGTTCCTCCCAAAGTATAAGAAGGCCGAATTACCAGGGGAAATCCAATCTCCTGAGCCGCTTCCATTCCTTCTAGGAAGGAGTTGGCGATTTTAGAAGGAGCGACCTCCAAACCTAGCGATTTTACTAATACTTTAAATTCCTCTCTGTTTTCCGTTAATTCAATAGCATCGAGATCCACGCCGATGAGTTTGATGTTATATTTTTCCCAAACGCCTTGCTTCCCTGCTTCGATAGCGAGGTTAAGCGCCGTTTGTCCACCCATAGTTGGCAGGACAGCATCGATTTGTCTTTCTTCGAGGACTTCGATGATGCTTTCTACGGTGAGTGGAAGGAGGTAAATATGATCGGCGGTCACGGGGTCGGTCATGATGGTGGCCGGGTTGGAGTTGATCAAGGTGACTTCTATCCCTTCTTCCCGGAGCGAACGAGACGCCTGGGAACCGGAATAGTCAAACTCACAAGCCTGACCGATAATGATGGGACCGCTACCAATGATTAAGACAGAACGGATACTGGTATCTCTTGGCATGGATTGGCTGATTTTGGGCGCAAAAATAGGGAATAAAACGGAGAGGGAAAATTTTGAGGGCAGGAAATGGAGATTCTTAATGTTAAGTTTACAAAGGATTTAATTTTGGAATTGGCGGACTATAATACATTAAATTAAAAATTATTTAATAAAACCTCGTTTTACTCAGTTTTAACAAATGGTTCTCCAATAAACTTATTTATAAAATAATAATTCTTCTTTCTGTAAATTTGGAGGTAAACGGGATTCGTTTTTTGTGGTGGAGGTTTTTTATCTTTGAGGGAGTAAGTATTTTGGAAAACACTTTTTTAAAAAATTATAATTATTATAAAAATTCAATGGATAAAAAATTAAATATTATTCCAACAGATTTGCTTTCGACGTTTGAGGAACACATTCACTTTGATCCATTGGAGCGATTGACCCAAAAAGCAAAGGAAACCATCCCGTTTGATTATTTTTCATTTTACACCTCTGTTTCATCTGTTTACTCTTCAAAAATTGAAGGAGAGGAAATTGAAGCAGATAGTTACTTGAAACATAAA
>JAHDCK010000057.1 GCA_020629915.1 Saprospiraceae bacterium | reverse complement strand
GCAACGCGCCCGATTTATTTTCGGCGGTTATTTTTTTAAAACCAATAAGTTTGTTTTACATTAAAAACTCATTTAATCTTTTAACCAAAAGAAAAACCGTCGTAGAGGGATCTTCCTCCGCCGGGTCATGGTGCGAATACCGTTTGTACAATTTCTCTGCCCAGCGCAGTGCATTTTCCTGGTGTGGTTTTAATAAAGCGTACATACCAGGTCTTGCTTTTTTATAATCAAATTTTAAATATTCTGATAATTTTTTATTGTAATCTTTTCTATGTAACCGGGCATCCATATAATTAAAATGTAGTAAATACCACAACTCAAAGGCCTCCACAGAATAGGCACAACCCATTCCTTTTTCCTTGCACTTAAAAATGGCATTATTAAAATTTTGATGCGGAAAATCATCCAGATCAAAGACAGCCCAAACTTCATCAAAGTCTGGCAGGAATGGATTTTTTGCCCGGTTGTCCCGGTGGCGAATACCTTTCTGAACAACATTCAAAGTATTATCCCCCAAGCCATGTGCAATGACCATGTTGCGGGGCAACTCTCTGGCAAATTCCTCGAAATACAACCGCTCGGTTTTGGCTCCCTCAGATACGACGAGAAAATAACGCAGCAGTTTTTTTCCACCCACCGGACGCTTGTCTCTTGATGCAGGTCGCTTGAGTCGATCCCGCAAGGCTTGTGATATTTCGGGATAAGGTGTCATGTGCGATCCAGTATTTTTTTCCAGTTTTTGATATGAGGGAATGCTCCAAGTCTGCCTTCCAGGTACAATTTATCCCAGGAGGTTTCCAGGTCTTTCGGCCAATCAAATTTAGATAAATCATATAAAATAGAAAAGCCATCCGGATTTTTCTCGATAAAATAAATCTGATCGCGTCTGAAAATATCGGGATTAATCAAATAATGATAAAAAGAATTAAATAAGAGTTGACCGCCTCGTGCATTGACTTTTTTGTTATGCAATAATCCAATGACTTCCCGTAGCAAAAAGGGATGTAGCACGCCATCAAAAAAACCATCCGCAATAATTAAATGCCCTTTATTTATATGATATAAAATAAAACCTATCGTATGGAGGAGCATCTGAATGCCTTCAGATTCTTCCCGAAGCGGAACCGCCAATCGTTCTTTTTCTTTGTGGCTTTTATCGTAAACCGGATAGGCTGTAAAAATTTCAAAAGGAATAATATCATTGGATGTAGGGCGAAATTCTATATCAATAATATCTAAATCTGAATTTCGAACGAGCAACTCCAATTGTTTTTTTATCGTTTTATTTTGAACGATTTTCAGCCAGGGCGTTACCTCTTTCAGGTTCGTTTTTCGATCCAGCCAGGCTATTTTTTTAAACCATTCCAAAATACTTTTGGCTGTTTCGCCATCGTAATGTGCTATGACAGAAAGGAAACTTTTTTTGGGGTGCAGGTACTTGTCAAGTTCTTTTGCTTCTACAAAAGATTCGTTTATTTCTAATATATTTCCTTCGCGGATGAAGCGTTCTTTTTCTTTGCCTTTGTAGGTCTCAAACAGCCATTCCGTTTGAATGCCATCTTTGTTACCATCTAGTCCATAGCGATATTTTTTGCCATATATAAAAATAATAATTTCAAAAAAAGAAGGTTTGTGTCGGTGAACTAAATCTCTGCCAAACGGAACTGGCGGCGTATAATCCTCCGAAGAAAGGGGCGTGAGCAAATGATTGCTGAGCCATCGCAAGGCTTGAAACAAAGTAGATTTTCCTGCACCATTGGTGCCAAAAATAAAAGCGGATTGAAGGAGATGGAATTGCTTGCCGGTAAAAAGATGATGCTTTTGATGCTCGTCCAAATCCGAAGCCATCAGCGAAAAAGTCGTCTGATCCCGGAAAGATTTGAAATTGCTAATTGTAAATTCTACGAGCATATATTTTTTGTACAGGCGGTTTTAACCGCCTCCATTCAGATAAAAAATTTCATTTTTCGTTAGCAAAACACCGCCCTTAATAACCAACAAACTATTGAAAAACAAAAAAATAGATTTGTCATTTCGACGATAGGAGAAATCTCGTCTAAACATGGAAAATTGATTCCTAAAAAAAATCTCAAAAGTCAAAAGCAGGGAACTGTTCCTTGTGTTTGGACAAGTTCTCTTACTACTGACGCAAGGTCAGCACAGGGTCGTTCGAGATGACAAGTTATTATATATTTTTAAAACAATAATAAATTTGTTTTGCTTTCAATAGTTTTTATAAAACACTAAACTCTCCTCAATCAACTCCACAGTCACTTCCTGATCCCAAACCGGTTGCCCCAATTCCCGAAGGAGTGTAAAGTTAATTTTTTGTTCCCGGTTCTTCTTATCCTGCCCCATTTTCTTTAAGAGATTTTCTGTGCCGTATTTTGACAAGTCCTCTTTTTTATAAATATTAAAAATCAAGTTGCAAAGAATGTCCAAATCCTCTTTTTTAAAATCTAGTAAGCGATAGGAAATAAATCCTTCACAAACTAAACCAATCACAATCGCCTCGCCGTGTAGCATCGGGGTATCCGTTTTATGCGACAAGCTTTCCAGTGCATGACCAATCGTATGACCCAAATTTAAAACTTTTCTTTTTCCGCTTTCCCTTGGATCTTCCTGTACGATTTTATTTTTATATTGTATAGAATCAAATATTATAGAGTTAAAATTTAGATTTTTAAAATCTGTTTTTGTAATAATTTTCCAGGTAGAATCCGCCCCAAGCAATCCATGTTTAATTACTTCTGCAAAGCCGGATTTTAATTCCCGTTCTTCCAGTGTTTTAATAAAATCGGGATAAACAAACACCGCAATTGGATCGTGAAAAATTCCAATGGAGTTTTTAATGCCCTGAAAATTAACGCCAAGCTTTCCGCCTACGGAAGCATCTACTTGAGCCAATAAAGTCGTCGGCATTTGCAAAAAATCAATCCCGCGCTTATAAGTCGCCGCACTAAATCCGCCCATGTCGCCAATCACCCCGCCGCCGAGATTGATCAGTAAGGCATGACGATCTGTTTTATTATCTATAAAAAAACTCCAAATGTAATCACAGGTTTCCAGCGTTTTATTTTCTTCGCCGGGCCGGATAGTGATGATCGTTTTCTCAAAATTACCTAGCAGTTTTTCAAGAAGAGGCAAGCAATGTTCTTTTGTATTGTCATCCACTAAAACAAAAATACCAGAGTAATTTTTTGTGGAGAGCAACGCCTGAAAAGGCGTTGAGAAATCATCGTCAATATAAATATTATAAGTATTTGTGTAGATAGTATTCATGTCAGGCAATCACTTCGGTACTCCAGACCATTGGTTTGTCATTAAAAAGAATTTTGGTCTTTTTCCAGGTGGCTTTAAAAAAATCAGACTGGCGATAGTTTTCTAAATCCACTTCCGAATCCCAATAACTCAAAGTAAAAAATACGTTTTTATTATTTTTATCTTGCAACAGTTCCAAATGCGTGCAGCCGGGCGACTCCTTAATGTTCTTTTTGCGCTCCCGAAATATTTCTATAAAATCCTCAATTTTGTCTTCCTGAAAACTCAGGCGAACCAGTCGTTTTATCATACCTTATTTTTACAATAAAGGTAAAACAAACAAACAGAAATCCCTACATTAGCAATATGGATAAACAGCAATTGAAAAAACTTTTAAATACTAAAGTGAAATTATATAATCGATCTTCTTTTATAGAAGATGATCCGATTTCCATTCCTCATCGATATAAGAAAAAACAAGATATAGAAATTGCTGCATTTTGGACAGCGATGCTGGCCTGGGGAAGACGCAAGACAATTATTGATAAAGCGAATGAGTTATTCGGGCGGATGGATAATGCGCCTTACGATTTTATAAAAAATCACAAGGAAAAAGATCGACAGCGTTTTGAGTCATTTGTGCATCGCACTTTTCAGCCTATCGACGCCTTGTATTTTTTAGAATTTTTTCAAAATTATTATAAAAAAAATAATTCGTTAGAGAAGGCATTTAGTCGGCATCTTTCAAAAAATGATCCGCATGTTGGCAATGCGCTCGCCGGGTTTCATCGCGATTTTTTTGACAGTGAAAATGCCCCACGCCGCACCCGAAAACACGTTTCCACTCCGGAGCGTAATTCTTCTTGCAAACGGCTGAATATGTTTCTGCGCTGGATGGTGCGCCCGAATGATACAGGCGTGGATTTTGGTTTGTGGAAAAAAATTAAACCTGCGCAGTTGCTTATTCCATTGGATGTTCATGTCGATAGAATTGCAAGAGGGTTAGGTATGATCGAGCGCAAGCAAACCGATTGGAAAACTGTTTTGGAATTGACCGCTTTTTTAAAACAACTTGATCCGAATGATCCGGTGAAGTATGATTTTGCTTTGTTTGGAATGGGGGTGATGGAAAAGACAATATGATAAAAAAGTATAAAATCGTATAAAAAAACAGTTTTAGTATGTCGGCCTTCCTTGATGAGGAAATCTCCCGTTGCAAAGGATTTGCTTTGAGCGGCTTTGTTTAAATCCTGCACAATATCGAAATTAATATTTATATAAAGTATGTGTAAATTTCTATTTTACTAAAAATGCTCATTTCGGAAAAACAAGATAAGATCGTTTTTGTTTTATTTTTTAGTCAGAGTATTTTTAACTTTGAATAAAAAGAATGACGCATTTTTTTCCTGGTTTTTTTCTGGTGGTTTTGATGATATTTGTTTCCTGTGATACAAGTAATTCTGAGAATAAAAATATAATAAAAAAGCCTCCCGTCGAAAGAAAAGCAAATAAATCTGTAATATATAAAAAAGAATACATTGCGGATTCCTTTGACTATCCCGTAGGTAAACCCAATGCCAAAGGATATTACAATGCCCAAAAGTTTGGAGTCAATGCTCACCTCGGAGATGATTGGAATGCAGTCACCGGAGGCAATTCCGATCTGGGACATCCAATGTATGCCGTAGCGAATGGCTATGTAAAATTTGCGGAAGACATCAAGGGTGGCTGGGGCAAAATCATCCGCATCGATCACAAATTACCCGATGGACAAATGGTAGAATCCTTCTACGCCCATTGTGATGAAATGTTTGTACAGGCCGGAGATTGGATCAAAAAGGGACACAAAATCGGAACCATCGGCAATGCCGATGGACAATACTATGCACACCTGCATTTTGAAATGCGCTCCGATACCAAATTACCCATTGGCGGTGGGTACTCCGAAAATGATGAAGGCTATTTAGACCCGACGGCGTTTATAAAAAAGCATCGGTAAAATTCCAGTATATACGATATGTTATTATATGGTTTTGATAAATTTTTTAAGGTAAAGGGATATGTGGAAATGGTTAGTAATGGCTGGGGCAGTAATAATTTTAGCTTGGCTTTTAATTCCCTCAGAAAAAGATAAGTCAGAATATACGCTGGGACAATTGCTGTTTTTTGATCCAAATCTTTCTTCCAATGGGACTAAGTCTTGTGCTTCCTGTCATTCCCCGGATTTTGCATTTACTGATGGATATAGAAAATCAGTAGGAGCATTTGGTGATGCTTCGGAATTTAACGCACCAGGATTATTAGATTTAGACCGCAGGGAATTTTTTTCGTGGCGGGACACTACCAGAAAGTCTCTTTATGAAGCAGTTGAAAGACCTTTTTTTGCTCATCCAAAGGAATTGGGGTGGAAGGCAGAAGATACGACTGATATATTGTTTTATGTTAAAAATAACAATATTTATAGACCATTGATTTCAGAAAATTTTTGGTGGAGCAGTTTGATTGAGGAACTGGAAAAGTATCTCCTTAATATCCCTACCGGAAATTCAGTTTTTGAAAAGCAATTGAGGGAAAAAAATGAAATGGATTCATTAACGGCTAAAGGTTTTGAAGTTTTTGCTTCAAGGAAAAAATGTATAACTTGCCATACGTTGGAAAGTTTTAATTTTTCTAATCATTTGGTAAAGTCTTCGAGAAATATTCTATTTGATAATTATAAATATCAAACACCAAATCTTCGGAATGTTTTATTGACAGCTCCTTATATGCACGATGGACATATAGGAAATATTAGTGATGCAATACGCCATAATACTCCTCTGTCAGATGAAGAACAAAAGGCAATCATTCATTTTCTATCATTACTGACAGATACTACTTATCTTTCCAATCCAATTTATAAAAATCCGTTTTAATGAAAATAAGTACTACAGTTTTATTATTTGTACTGGTTTTTTTGTCTCTGACTTCCTGCGATCCGGAAGTCTCAAAAACCGGGGAAAGAACCCATTTTTTAGTTGCAGATAGCATTATAAATAATTATACAGCTAAAGCGGTATTACTTGAGACGGAGGCTAAATCAAAAAGCACTCTTATCCAGCCATACAAGAAAGCTATTCAGGGCGCATTAAAATCAGCTCCCTTCGTATTGAACCGACTCACTAATATTTCTGAAGAACAGTCGCGGGCCATCCAAATTGCACTGAAGGATAAACGGATTTTAGAACATGTTAGGGATAAAAAAACACAGGCTCCAATCAGGACAGAAGTTTTTGGCGTTTACCCCCTTAGACAAACAGATGTTAAACCTGAGTTTATTAATCTATATCAGCAAGGAGGAACATTTAGGGTAAATATATATAACTTTCAACACAATTTTACCTTAAGTCTTTTTGTAAGTGTCCCCAAAGGTCAGGTTTTTGATCTAATGATTTTTCCATTTTCGGCTCCTGAAATTCCAGCTCATTTAAAGGAAATAGCTATTGATATTGCCTCCAATGCGCCTGAAGTGCAAGCCGCATTAGGCTATAAGCCCGGAGCGAGTCAGGCATTGATGGCAGATACAAAAACATCACTGAATCGAAGCCGATGTGAAAGATTGAGACACCTTTGTGTCGCCCCAACATTTGTTAGAAATGAGGAAGATAAAGCTCTGTGGGCAATTGTAGATTTAAAGGATTTAAGGCTTATCGGAATTCGCTGGACGGATGTCAGTGGGGAAAATGCCGGACAATTTTCTACTCAAAGAAATCTGGAATACGATGCCATATCCGACTGCTATTGTAAAGATAATCTTCGAATAAAGAAAAATAACTGGGAATTGAATTATATGATTACCAATAGCGACGGATTACAAATAAGTGATGTAAAATATAAAGATCAGGAAGTCCTGGAATCGGCCAAATTAGTAGATTGGCATGTCAGTTACTCACAAACAGAAGGATTTGGATATAGTGATGCCGTAGGTTGTCCTACTTTTAGCTCTGCTACTGTTCTGGCTGTAGAAAAACCTGTTATGGAGGAAATAAAGGATGAAAACGGAGCGGTAAATGGATTTAGAATATCTCAAAAATTTAGCAGTGAAGGATGGCCGTTGCCTTGTAATTATAACTACGAGCAACGATATGAATTTTATGGTGATGGCAGGATTAGAGTTGCGACAGCAAGTCTTGGCCGGGGGTGCGGAAATGATGGAACTTACAGACCGGTTTTTCGCATAGCTTTTCCAGACCCGGACAACTCATTTTATCAATGGTCAGATAATAATAACTGGAAGGAATGGGAGCAGGAAGGATATGACTTGCAAACAGCTACCAGTAAGTATGATACAAATGGTTATCTTTATAAAATTCAAAATAAAGCCGGAGCAGGCTTTTTCATTGAGCCTTGTACGGGTCAGTTTGGAGATGGAGGCCGGGGCGATAACGCATATACTTACCTGACACTTGAACATCCGCAAAAGGCTGAAGGGTATACAGATTTACCGACTATAGGTCCCTGTTGTAATACAGATCATCGGCAAGGGCCGGAGAAATTTATTGATAATCCGCCGGAGAATACCAGCCAGAAAAAATTAGTCGTATGGTATGTCCCGCAAATGAAAAACGATAATGCTGAAGGGAATGAATATTGTTGGGCGAAAACTTATTGGGAAGATGGTGCTTTAGCCCTCAAATCTTTCCCTTGTTTTGCCGGACCAATGTTGGTTCCTATTCCTCGGTAATTTATCCTGGTTTCTGAACAATACTATTAAGTAGTAATTTTAAAATATATGAAATTAATTTTTGCTTTTATTTTTTGTGTTCTTTTTTTTCCGCCTCAAAACGGTTTAAAACCCGCTACCTCTTGTAAGATTCCACCACCCTGGTTTAGGGACTTAAACGTCAATCCTGCTCGCACTGCCCTCCTGACCAATGAGCGAAGAGTTACTGGTCTTGCACTCATTGAATATGGAGCAAATAAAGAGAAAAAGAAAGTATATCAACATCCTACCTGGGATGATGCCGGCAATCTGGGGATTTTAACAACAAGCCATCTTGGGATTTTATATGTAACTCCCTGGCCAAAAATTAACCTCTTGGGAAATGACCCCAAAGATCAGAATATCCTCCACTACATCGATCCTCAAACCCAAGAGCTTAAATCACTTATAGATATCCCCATCCCAAAAAATAAAACAAATAGCCCTTATGGCTTGCTGGGCGTCACCTATTACTGTGAGGCAAATATGTTATATACTGCCTCCGTAGCAGGTTCTACTTATACAGAAGAGCGGGGAAAAATTTATGCGGTTAGTCTGGATAATACAGGTAGAAAAGCTAAAATTGCAGACCATATTGAAGGTGATGCTATGGGATTGTTGGTTGTAAATCTCAACAATCAAAAACGATTGCTCTTTGGAAAAGCACGTACTTCGGAGCTATGGTCTGTGCAGATAGATGAAAATGGAAAGTTTGCAGGTCAGCCCCGAAAAGAGCTAAGCATTTTTGGATTAGGACCTAAGGGAGATGATAAAGTGAAAAAAATAAACTTCAACAGGGCAGGAGAGTTAGTTCTCAACTGTGTCACTTTTGATTATAATCTGGCAACCGCTCACCCAAATATTTCTGAAAATAATTATAGATTTAAATATATAAATAATAGATGGATGTTTGCGGGGTATTAGATTTTGGAGCAGCCCTGGTCTTATTAATCTTCCTTTTGACACTTCTCGCTTTTATTTAGAATAATTCTAAACAAATTCTTTGGAAAATAAGAATTGTGGCTTACATTTGCGCCATCTTATTTAGATTTAATCTAATTAAGTATTAAGCTACTCAAAACAAGCAAATGAAGTTTTTTTATACAGTGATGCTCTTTGGGATTTTCCTTGGAATGGCAGCTTGTGTCGAGGACGATGACTCCGGCTCCACTTATGAAGTACCAGATACCTACTCTTTCTCTCCCTTGGATTATTCCGGACAAGTACAGCGCATTGGGATGTTGTATGAAATGAAAAATTATATGGCATCTGCTTCAATTTCCGGGACAACCCTGGATGCCGATCGTCTCAAAGCCATGTTTACAAATGCAGCAGCAGCTGACTTTATCCAATCCTACGAGCCAACCAAACAACTCCGCAATAAAACTTTTGACTCCGAACAAACTCACTTTGAATCATTAATGGAAGCCATTGCCCTGGCAAGCCAGTCTTTGGAAACTGCGACTCAGGGGCAAGCCGGGCGAATTACAACCCAGGATGGAATAAAGACTTATCTCCTTGGGGAAGGCGGAGTGGAATACGCTCAGGTGATTGAAAAGGGATTAATGGGGGCTTGTTTTTACTTCCAAAGCACGGCCGTTTATATGGGGGAATCTAAAATGAATGTGGATAACAGCGAAAGTGATCCGGAAGAGGGAACGGCAATGGAGCACCACTGGGATGAAGCCTTCGGATATTTTGGTGTACCAATAGATTTCCCGTTTAATACAGATGGATTATTTTTTTGGGGGGATTATTCCCAAAAAAGGAATGCAATTCTGGACTGCAACAGAAAAATGATGGATAATTTCATTCGGGGCCGGGCGGCAATTTCTAATAACGATTTAGAAACACGGGATTTGATGATTGTTGATCTGCGGGAGGAATGGGAACGAATTATAGCTGCGTCAGCACTGCATTATATCAATGTGGCTATAAATAACTTTGAAGATTCGGCTATTCGGATGCACGCGCTTTCCGAGGCAGTTGCCTTTATCTATTGTTTGAAATTTAACCCTGAAAAAAGCCTGACAATCGCTCAAATTGATGCATTTATGACAGATATTGGAGGGTCAGCCAATTTTTTGGAAATGAATTTGTATAGTAATACTATAAGTAATTTGCTGATAGTCAGGGATGAACTGGCAGCAGCTTTTCAGTTTTCAAGTATAAAAGATCAATTTTAAAATGAAAAAATTACTATACGTTTTTATTGCAACCCTATTAATGAGTTTCTTGCTTCCTTCCTGCAGGGATAACCCCGAACCGGATCCATGTGAAAATGGGTTTAATCAGGAAGCTATGTTTAGCAATCTGGTCAATAATCTCATATTGCCGGGGTATCAGGAATTGGAAGCAAAAGTGAATACACTTGCCAATAAATCAGATGCGTTTTTAAATAATGTAAGTCAAACAGAATTAGATGCGCTTCGGGAAGCCTGGGAATCGGCTTACATCTCCTGGCAAAAAGTAGCCCAGTTTAGTTTTGGGCCGGCAGGAAATACTTCCCTTAGAAAACACCTCAATAGCTTTCCAACTAATCGAGCTATAATTGAAGTGAATGTGGATGCCAATATCTGGGATTTTACGACGTATGCCCGATTTGATAAAGGCTTTCCGGCACTGGATTATATAATCAACGGATTGGACTCTACGGATCAGGCCATTTTAAATAAATATAATATTGAAAATAATAATTATAAAACCTATTTGAATGAAGTGGTTACAGATATCCAAAGTCGAGTACAGGATGTTAATGCAGAATGGCGATTTTCCTATAATCAGGTTTTTGTAACGAATACGGGAACAGCCGAGGGAACGGCTCTTAGCCAAATCGTCAATGCACTAAGCGAAAACTATGAATTGATCAAGCGCGAAAAATTAGGCGTGCCTTCCGGTGTCACGAACCTTGGCTTTGTTTATCCGAATAGAACAGAAGGGTATTACGGTAAAATTTCCACCCCACTTTTGAAGCAAGCTCTGCAGTCTGCCAAAGATTTTTATATGGGTTTGGATGGTCCCGGACTGGATGATTTTTTGATAGAAATAGATGCAGAGAAAGAAGAAGAACTGCTGGCAGAGGTCATTGAAAACCGCTTTGACTTTGCTATAAATATTGCTAATGAACTGGAGGAACCGCTCTCGGAAATCATTAGCGAAAATGCACAACCCGTTGTAAGAGTTTACAATGAAGTGGCCGCTAATATGGTTCCGCTCAAAACGGATATGCCTTCTGTCCTTTGCGTAGCGATCACCTATATCGATAATCCGAGTGATTCGGATTAGCGTTTTAAAAATGAAGTGAATAATTATATTGAAAATAAAATTTTAAAAAGCTGGTTTCAGCCAATACGAATCGCCCCCCTGATTTCCTTCCGGATTTTCTTTGGACTACTCATGGCTTGGGGAATGATTCGGTTTATTCAAAACGGATGGATAGAAAAATTATATGTAGAACCTAAATTTTTTTTCAAGTATTACGGATTCGAGTGGGTTCCTGTGCCAGATGAAACGGGATTGTACATATTAGTTTATACGATATTGGTTAGCGCGCTATTCATTGCACTTGGATTTTTTTATCGTTTATCTGCCATCATTTTTTTTGGGAGTTTTACCTGGCTGGAATTAATGGACGCCACCAATTACCTCAATCATTATTATCTGGTTTGTCTCTTTGCCTTTTGGCTGATCTTCGTTCCGGCCAATCGGGCTTTTTCTCTTGATGCATTTATTTTTAAAAATATAAAACGCTCTCATGTACCCGCCTGGAGTATTTATATTTTTATTTTTCAAATGGTTTTAGTTTATACCTGTGCTGGGATTGCCAAGCTAAATTATGATTGGTTGTTCCGGGCTATGCCCTTGGGGATCTGGTTGCCTGAACATACAGATATACCAGTGCTGGGGTATTTTTTTCAATTTAAATGGACGGCTTATATATTTAGTTGGGGAGGAGCCATTTACGATTTGAGTATTGGATGGTTATTGCTTTTTTCCAAGATGCGTCCCTGGGCTTATGTGGCTGTAGTTGTTTTTCATTTAATGACCTGGATGTTATTTAATATAGGACTTTTTCCAATTATAATGATTGGCAGTACCCTGATTTTTTTCTCAGCAGACTTTCACGAGCGGCTATTGGGATATATTGGATATAAATCTTCTACAACAGAAAGTCATTTTTCTCCTTCAAAATTAGGACAGCAAATTTTATTAAAAGGAATTTTAATCTATATGATTATTCAGGTTGTATTGCCTTTTCGGCACTGGCTTTATCCCGGCAATGTTTTGTGGACAGAAGAAGGGTATCGTTTTTCCTGGCGTGTGATGCTGGTTGAAAAATCCGGCTCTGCCACCTTTCATATTCATGATAGAAAAAACAATCGATCTTCTGAGATTATCAATGGTCAGTACCTCACTCGCTTTCAGGAAAAGCAGATGAGCATACAACCGGATTTTATGATTCAGTTCGCAAAGCACCTTAAAAAAACATATAAAAATAAAGTTGAAAAACCAGAAATCACAGTAGATGCACATGTAGCTATCAATGGCCGCACGAGTCGGCGGTTTATTGATTCTACCATCAATCTGGCAGAACAACGAGATAATTTTTTGACTAAAAAATGGATTTTATCGTATAAATAAAAAATGAGAACACCTTTATTCGCACTTTTCCTTTTTACTTTTTGGCCATTGTTCCTCTGGGCGGACAGCTTTAGTGGTCAGGTTCTGGATAATGAAACGGATCTGCCTTTGGAAGGCGTAAATATCTGGCTGCAGGAAGCAGACTTATTCAGTGTTACAGATGCCGAAGGGAAATTTTATTTTAATGACCTGGAAGATAAAAGTTATACGTTTACTTTATATAAAGAAAATTATATAACGATAACTCAAGTCGAGAATATCACTAAAGATAGTTTTTTTATTTATAAAATGAAAAAACTTGAACTGGAGTTGGATGTCATAGAAGTTAACAGTAACAGAGAAAGTTTTGGTTTATCTCAACTCCGAAATGTGGAAGGCACAGCCATCTACGCCGGAAAAAAAACAGAGGTTATTCCCCTTGAAAATCTGACGGCCAATCTCGCTGTAAATAATGCCAGAGAAATTTATAAAAACATAGCAGGTTTAAATATATGGGAAAATGACGGCGGTGGAATGCAGTTGAGTATCGGAGCGCGGGGCCTCGATCCCAACCGCACGGCTAACTTCAACACCCGGCAAAATGGCTATGACATCAGTGCGGATGCCCTGGGTTACCCGGAGAGTTACTACACGCCACCGACACAGGCACTCGAACGAATCGAGCTGGTGCGTGGCGCAGCATCTCTTCAATACGGCCCACAGTTTGGCGGCTTGCTCAATTTCGTTTTCAAAAAAGGAAACAAGAAAAAACCACTCGAAGTAGTCACTGAAAATACCATTGGTTCTTTTGGTTTGTGGAGTAATTTTGTGAGCATAGGAGGAAGTAAAAATGGATTTAATTATTATACGTTTTATCAAAGAAAACAAGGCAATGGCTGGCGACCTTTTTCCAGCTTTTATCAAAATACGGCCTACGCTCAACTCTCCAAATCATTTTCTGAAAAACTGAAAATAGGACTGGAATATACGTATATGAATTATTTGTCGCAGCAGCCGGGCGGATTGCAGGATTTCCAGTTTCAGTCCAATCCCAGGCAATCCCTCCGGGAGCGCAATTGGTTTCAGGTGAACTGGAATCTGGCATCTGTAAATTTAAATTATAAAATAACGGATAAGACAAAAATTAATTCAAAAGGATTTTTCCTGCTGGCAGGGCGCAATGCGCTAGGAGAGTTGGGACCCATTCACCGGCCGGATCCTTTAACGGAAAGAGATTTGATCAAGGGACTTTATCAGAACTTTGGAAATGAAACCCGTTTATTACATCGTTATTCTATTAATAATAAAATATCTAATTTTTTATTGGGTTTTCGTTACTATCACGGACAGGCTCAGAGTGAGCAGGGGTTGGGTAGCGATGGCAACGAGGCTGATTTTAATTTTTTGAATCCCGATGATTTAGAAAAATCTTCCTACGAATTTCCCAGTAATAATCTCGCGCTGTTCTCCGAAAATTTATTTCAGGTTACTGAGCGGTGGACGCTAACACCCGGAATAAGATTTGAATATATAAAAACGCAATCTGATGGATTTTTCAAAGAGCGTGTTTTCTCCGGGGGAGAAGTTATTGCAGAAAATAAATTTGATTCACACCGAAGAAATGCACGTTCCTTTTTTCTGCTGGGTTTGGGTACAGAGTTTCAATCGACTCTAACAACAGAAGCTTACGGGAATTTTTCTCAAAATTATCGCTCCATCAACTTTACGGATTTAGCCATTTCCAATCCCAATCTCCTGGTCGACAGCCTGCTAAAAGATGAACGCGGATATAATCTGGATTTAGGATGGAGAGGGAGTTTATTTAGTGGTTTTTTAAAATTTGATATAAGTTTATTTTATTTAAGATATAAAAATCGTATCGGAATGGGAGAGTTAGTTATTCCCGATCCTATCGTCCTTGAACGTGCTGTTGCCTACCGAACGAATATTGGTGACGCCCGAATCTATGGTCTGGAAACTTACCTCGAAGCTAATTTCTGGAAATGGATAAAACCAAAGGATCAGAGCAGTCACTTATCTACATTTTTGAATTTGAGTTATATTAATGGAAAATATGTTTCAGGACTGAATTCATTTATAGGGAATCAGGTAGAATGGATTCCACCTGTAAGTATTAAAACAGGTATTAGTTTTAAATATAAAAATTTTAGTGGAAGCTATCAGTTGGCTTACGTCGCAAAGCATTTTAGCGATGCCACTAATGCAGAGTTTGTCGTGAATGCAACAAGAGGAATTATTCCAGCTTATTCGGTTCAGGATATTTCAATAAGTTATGAGTGGAAGCGATTTCGTTTTCAGGCAGGCGCGAATAATTTGACAGATGCAGCTTACTTCACACGCCGGGCGGCCTCTTATCCGGGGCCGGGGATTATTCCTGCTGAGGGGAGAAGTTTTTATGGAACCGTGCGGATGAAATTTTAATCTCCTGTATAAGCCGTCACTTCAATTTCCACCAGCATATCCGGATGGACCAAACCGGAAATTTCTACAAGGGTAGTAGCAGGTTTTATATTAGAAAAAAAGATGTGATGTGCTTTGCCAACATCTTCCCAGTCTTTAATATTTGTAATATAAATACGTGTACGGATGACATCTTCCAGGGAGCTACCCGCTTTTTTTAGCAGACCATCAATTTTATTTAATATAAAACGAGTTTGCCCGAAGGCACTACCGACCGCAACAATTTCTCCACCAGAGGAAGCAGTTGTTCCGGCAACCTCAATAAAATTACCAACCTTCACCATTCTGGAATAACCTACTTTGTCCTCCCAGAGAGAACCAGATGAATAATTTTTTCTCATATTAATAAGGTTTAGTTCCCTTGTATATAGAATTGCAGATCAGAATATTTTTTGGTCAATGCCTGATTTTCGATCTGTCCCCGATTTGTTCGTGCACCATTAATGTAGGGAATGACAACAGCATTGGGAAACCCCTTTTCACGTAATTTTCTGGTTTGTCGATTCGCTTCGTGATACGTTTTAAACAAACCAATGGTATAGCGATAACGTTTGTTGCCGGGCGTTTTTTCAACCATCCCATTATCACCGGGGAGAGAGCTGTCAAACATTTGGCTGGTAGATAAAAATTCTACCTTGTAAGAAAGACCCTGAACCCTCATATTGTATAAATCTGCTTCACGGGTGGCAATTAGTTTATTGATCTGGGGATGGGAATATTTGATATTAACTGGAATTTCATCTGTTTGGTGAAGGCGGACTTCTACCCGGCGGTTGAGGTTGCGGGCAGATACACTAATCGTTCCGTCTTTTCCTTTTTCTTTTGCAATAGGGAAAGCATTACCTACAGATTTTAATAATATATTTTGAGGGCGAATACCATTTTTCATTAAATATTCTGCAACGGATTCTAAATTATTTAATCCAAAAAACAAATTAAACTGCTCCGGGTTATCATTGGAAGGCAAATGACTGGTTAGAGATATCCGGGCATTGGGATTGTATTTTAAAACAGAAATAATATTATCTAATTGATTTTTATTTGTTGGAATGAGGACTTCGTCGTCATCATTATAGAACAAAGGAGTGATATTTAAATTTGTAATATCCAATGGTTTAGTCACAACCGGAATGACTTCTTTTACCTCTTTTGGCTGATGTAAAATTTGATGGAAAAACCTCGGTTTAGATTGAATGGTATTTTCAACAACTGTCTTTTTAAAATAAGCGACATACAAATCCTCCAACCCATAACTGCCTTGCCGATCAGAAGAGAAAAAAGCTTTACGTCCATCCCTGGTGATTTTAAAATGAGAATCATTCAAGGCAGAATTGATTGGCGTACCAAGATTAGCCGATGGCGTCCACTTTTTCGTTTTATCATTAAATTTAGAATAAAATATATCAAATCCTCCTATGCTTTTTGTGCTGTT
>JAHDCK010000056.1:3125-16545 GCA_020629915.1 Saprospiraceae bacterium | reverse complement strand
AAATTATCAGAACCATGATTCGCGGGATTTTCTGGATTGTCATGATTGTTACGAAGTGAAGATTCGTATATGTTTTTAATCTTGGTCATCCTTAAATCATGAGAATCATGGTTCCCAGCGTATGTTTCGGGGAAGTTGCAAACTTCCCCGATCAGTTGTTTTTTACGCTTGGGCTTTTTTAGAATGAAGACTTCGGACATCGGGTTTTCTTTTCTTAAAAATACAAATATTTTACTGATTTTCAGAGACTTATCTTACTATTGAATGTCCCTTTTTTTGAAAGACTTTGGACATTAGTGAGATATCCCAAATAACCACCAATAATATTCATAAGAATAGAAACTCTATTGACTATTTAAATAACGTTGAAAACGCTCACTTTCAATATCTACAATAAAAATATTGTTTAGTCTAAGATTCTCAATAATACAATCAGGAATTTTTGGTATACAAAAGTTAGAGCAAGATTTCCTCCTCTTTTATATTTTGGCAAAGGTTCATAATTAGATGGAAATGGTTTACCTATAGAAAAGGTTAATCCTTCATTTTGCCTAGTTTTAATACTTGGAGTTTCTTCCGTGATTGCCGTACCAATAAAACTATCCTTATCTAAATACTTTTTTCCGTGAAAACTAAGGAATTTAGAATAGCCGATATAAACATTATATTGATAGTTTCCAATATTATCTCTTTTCAATAAGATTCCTCCACTCACTAGAAATTTTACATCTTTTGTTTCTCCAAAAACAAAATCTGAATTAGGCAAAACAGAAGCAAAACACGCATTTAACTTATGTTTTTTTTCAGCTTCTATTAAAAAAGGTTTTACTTTTTGAATATTCTTTTTAAGAATTAAATAGGAATCTATCATTACTGTTCTATCAAAACTGTCATCTAAACAGTTATTGATTGGTTGGTTAGAATTATTTATATCATTAAGAGAAAAACAATGGATTATTACTAATAATACAAAATAAAACATATTTTTTTATTTATGGAATTCATTATTATACATAACACCTTTTAGGGTTTTTCTATATTTCTGAGCCTTGTCTGGAGTAGTTAACAGTAAAACCACATGATTAATTCCTCCACTCGGAAGAGTTGAGGGAATAGGAATTGTTTTTTGAAACCTAAAATTATCAGGGACTAGATAAGGAGTATCATACCAAAAATCCTTAAATAAATCTGTTCGGGTTGAATATCCCATAAACCATCGAGCTGAAGCACTAGCTCCCGAATAATTTTTCGTTCTAGTAAAACCTCCGCCTCCATTAACTGGAACTTTTTCATGAGCAACTCCTAGATTGAGAGAAAATTCCTTGGAGTACCCTTCCCCATTTACTTCCAACCCAATTTCATAGAAAAGTTCTCCTTCTATAACCCCAACACTACCAATATTTAAAGATACAGATAATTCTTGTGACCCCGAATTTATGACTGTCCCCATTGGTTTAATGGACTCCCCATTATCCCATTTTATAGGCTTATACTTTTCTGTTTTTGGATTCCAAACAAAAAAATGAGTAAAATAACCTTGTGAAACAAGTCTTTTTTCTCCAGAATCATAAGAATTTTCTACTACAAATGTAGTTGTATGGGAAGCGTATTTTCTATCATTATTTTCCTTAGCCTCATTTTCTTCTCTTCTTTGATTTATTTTTTCTTCAGAATTACGTCTATACTCTACCCAAGGAATCATTCCAGTAGGATCAGTAAAAACAATTGGATTATTAAAAGTATAACAATAGGTATTCCATTGTAACATTACCTCCGCCAGCGGGTCAACGGCATTCCATCGTCCAATAGCCGGGTCATACTCTCTTGCGCCGTAGCTAAGATCAAGTTCTTTTCAAATATATAATTTTTTTGGAAATTATCAGAACCATGATTCTCTTGATTTTCTGGATTGTCATGATTATTACGAATCGAAGATTCGTATATGTTTTTAATCTTGGTTATCCTTTAATCAAGTAAATCATGGTTCCCAGCGTATGTTTCGGGGAAGTTGTGAGCTTCCCCGATCAGTTGTTTTTTTAGGCTTGGGCTTTTTTGGGAAGACTTCGGACATCAGGGTTGTAAAAAATTAAATACCTCTGGAAAAATACTCCTACCTTGTTTGTTCGGAACTGTTGAATATAAAGTATTTTTAATTATCTTATCTAAAACATCCCAATCTTTAGCTCGATCATCACTCGCTTTTTTACAAACAGTAATACACTAATGGCTTACCCTGCCCCTATGTAATCTAAAATTCGCTCTTGTATCTCCTTCAGAATTTAAATACCCCCTAATTACACCATTGCACCATTGTACCATTGTACCATTGCACCATTGTACCATTGTACCATTGCACTATTGTACCATTGAATTCTCCTCCCACCATATTTTAAATTCCTCATGGGTCATTTCGCGAGCGTGCAAGCGATTGTCAAAAGCCTGAGGATTGGATTTTTGCAGGGATTTTTTGGATTGAATCACGCGCTCGTGGATTTTTGTCCAAACCTCGCTGGTGGTATCAAAAACGCGGAGCTTGACCCACCACTTCACGAATGTAGCCGCAGCGACAGAAGGATTCTGCTGGTTGCGGGCAGTCGCTCGAAAATGATCCAGAGCAGCCGTGATAAAATAATCCTCAAATCCGGCGACCTCGCTCCCTCCTATTTCCGGTAAAATTTGCTTGAAGGCAATGCCGGGTTTGATGTGAAAATCAAGAAGCAATTCGTAGGCTTTATACTCGGCATACGTCAGGGTTTTCAGGTCTTTTTCCTTGGGAACAAAATCCACAAATTGCTTGGGATCAAACTGTGGGACTTCTGCTTGTCCTTTTTTGTTTTCCGTAAAAACAAATTCCAGGTGAGTAGTTTTTCTTCCCGCTCTTCTTATTTTTATTAAATCTATAATAAAAATACTGGTATTTTGATTGATTTCCCGAACGGCTGATTTTAAAATGTCCCGGTTAAAAAATCTGAAATCTTTATATTTGTCTTCTACTGCCATGAGGTAACGCAATTGATCGACTGCATAAACTTCCCGAAATACTTTTCGGTATTTTTGTTTTTTATTATAAATGCCTTTTAATATTTGAAATAATCTTATAGAATAACCGCTATTCAGTCGATTTAACTCTGGCCGGTACAAGGCGACGTATCGAGAAAGATTTATAAGAAATTGCGACATATAAATACCGAAGGTAAAATTGATTCCCGGTACGCCATCGCGTTTTTCCGGCACGGCATCCGCACACCAACTCACGTACCCATGCAGATCTTTTCCTTCTACTTTGACATCGCTTTTAAATCGAATCTTGGCGGTCACCAATTCTTCACAAAGCGACTCAATAGTTTCGTAAAGGGAGTTACTTCTGAATCCGGCTCGCCCATCAGATAAGGCAATGGATAATTCATTGAGTGAAACGAAAATCGGCCGAGGCAAATCGACCATGTTTTTGGGATCGACGTACTTGGCAGCAATGTAGCAAAGTGTCTTGATGGCCTTGGCAGACAATTGGTAGGAACCGTGATAAACCAGCTTGTCATCAAAGCGAACTAAATTGGTATTTTTTATATTTGTCATACTCAAATTAAAATATTCTCCAAATGTAGGACATTTTAAGTGTTATATCACATTAAAAGGAATACACATTCCAAAAAGATGTTCCCAGCAGTATCACTTTTTTTAAAACAGCTTGCTAAAGACCATTTATCAAAACCTCCTTCCATTCGATTTTAACAAATGAAGTTTTTGACTTGAAATGTGATCCCCTGAAACTATTTCCCAACTCTATCACATTTCAAGGAATTTGCAGGATTCAAATTCCCGATATTATCACATCAATTTCCTAATGCTATCACATTACTTTCCCGACACTATCACAATTCATTCCCAAACCTATCACGAACAGGCAAAATTTCGTTCCCAACTTTATCACGGATAGTCTCCTAAAATGTTGAGAGTCAACATTTTAGGAGAAATATAAACTTTTAAGTATAATAACTTAAAATTGATCTAAAAGATCTTTAAAGCCTTATGATTTTTTTAAAATTAATTTTAGAGGAGAAGAGGATAAATAGATTAAAGCGCAAATTCCCAACTTTATCACATTTAGAGTTTTCCACATAATTTCTATTCCTAAAGGGATCACATTTAAAATGCGAAAACTATTGTCATTCCTATCTTTATCACATTTAGAACCTTAAAAATTTCCCAACAATATCACTTTAAGATAAAAAATGGTGTTTTATGCTTGATTTTTATTCCCATCTCTATCACAAAAGCGGGTTTTTAGGCTTTTTTCTTGGGTTAAAATGGAGTGCTTTTCTTTTTCCCAACGGTATCACATTAAGAAGATTTATGATTTAATAGATTGATTTTCAATGCTTTACAAAGATTATTTTTCTCGTTCCAGGACAAAAATCATACGTCTGGAGTCACTTGTGAAGGCAGAGCCATTCCAATGACCCAAAACCTGGTTGACTTTAAAGGACATCGATTGGAGCATTTGTAAAATATCCTGATAGTGGTAGAGATACATGGTAAAAGTGGCATCATGCCGCTGACCGTCTTTGATATAAATTCGACGATTGGTTGTTGTCCCTGTAGTCGAATCAAAAGAGAGTTGATCAATCATCAAATCCCGATTTTTTTCTGTGATAGAACAAGGCTGGATTTCTTTCAGGATATGATCCCGGTTTTTTATATCTAAAAATAATTTTCCACCCGGAACTAGTGCATCGTGAATTTTCAAAAGCAATTTTTTTGCCTCTCCCCTATTGAAAAATCCCAATGCGTTATAAAGCAAAATACCTGCATGGAATTGCTGATTATAATTTATATTTAAAATATCATTTTCTATAAAGTCAATATCCAGATTTTCCGCTCTAGCGGTTTGTCGGGCCAGTTCCAAAAAAGCCCTATTGATATCCCAACCACAAACTTTCATGCCCTCCTTTGTCAACTGAATAGAATGACGGCCATGCCCGCAAGCCAAATCCAAAATGGCCTCTCCCCTATTTAGTACACAGTGATTTATAATATAAGAACATTCTCGTTGAGTGCGTTCCGGCTTGAGGAAGTCTTCATAGAAATACAAATATAAATCCCGTTGGTGTACAGCGGCAATTTGATTTTTGTCGGTACTCATAAAACTTACAATTCCGATTTATCCACTTGAATACTGGCAAACCAATCCGGATTTTTCTTGCGCTCTTTTTCCAGCCAGCCAAAGACAATTTCATTCCACATCAGATGAACATCTTTGTCATATATCGCTGCGGCTTTCACGACTGCCCGTTTCAGTTCCGGGTGAATATCCATAGAATATTTCATCAGTTTTTTGCCCTTTTTGGTACTTGGTCGGCCCTTGGGTTTGATGACTTTCTTTTTGGCTTTTGGCGGGGTCACTTGCTTAGGCTCCTGAACCTCGACTTTAGGCTCCGGCTTTAAAGGAACGCGTTTTCTCAATCCTAGTGGTACTCTTTCTTTGCTCATGGGATTACTTTTTTATGATAGAATGTAGTTCGTTGATCCACTTCGTCAGATTACTTTCTTTAATGTGATTAATACCACCATATAAGTTAGTATCAATCCCGGCATTGGCGTGATCCTTATAGGAACCGAGCATATTTTTCATGCTCTTGATGCCGTGCATTTCTTTGAAAGCTTTTCGCACTGTTTTGACATAACTGATCTGCGATTTGATCCTCGAATCAATCTTATTGGCAAAGGGAACGACGGCCAGTTTTCGATCCTGTTCTTCCTTGACTTGTTTCTTTTTTTGCTTCATCGCCAACAGGTAAGTTTCCGTACTATACGTGTCCTTATCACTTGGTGTAAAAGGGATAAAAATAAAATCCGCCATTGGACTCACGGTATCTGTTTTACCGCCTTCATCCAGATAACCAGGCAAGTCCACAAAGAGCAAGTCACTCTCCTCCATCGCTTTGTTAAACACTTTCAAAAACTTGTGGATTTTGCCTCCGGTGATAGAATGCGGATAGGCGATCAGCTCCCAGATCGGTTTAGTCCCCCGTTCGATTTCGCCCTCGTAGAGATAACCGATGGTTTGTTGTTCATCCAGATCGATGACTTTGACTTTGTAGTTGAACGGTTTGGAGGCAAGTGCGTTGGCTGCGAGTAAGGTGCAGGTAGATTTTCCTACGCCGCCCTTTTGATTTCCAAAAATAATGACTTTTCCCATTTAGTAATTTTCTTCCTTTTTATAAAATAAATAATACTAAAAAGTTTAAAATGATTTTTAGGATAAAACAAATTTAAATGAATTAAATGATTAATCCTAATAAAATATTTTTTACATTAAAATAGTAAAAATCATTTTAATAATACTAAAATGATTAAAAGGAAGAAAATTACTTAAATCTGCTAAGTGTTTTTTTAGGAATCAGCCGTCTATTTTCTCAAAACAAGGTTTCCCTTGTTTTCGGCTTGAAAGCCTTTAAAACGGGCTAAAAATGCTTTAAAATAGCTTTTTTCTGGCATTTTCTAAGTAAAAAGAGAGGGGAAATCCTAGAAGGAGCCAAATCAGAAAGTAAAAAAGGATTTGATTTTTATCGTGAATAAAAAAGTGGTTTCAATCAATTAAAAAATTGAGCAACACATTTTGCTTTTTTCTGCCTTACTTTTCATTGATTTTTAGGTGATTGAGCAGGATTTTCTTTACAAAAATGAGATAACTATTTATTCAATTTAAAAGCGAAGTCATAAAAAATTTGGTTTGTATCGCAGGCTTATTGGTTTTAAAAAAATAACCGACGAAAATATTATGATGTTTATGTTGTCATCTTAGCCCGGTGTTTCTTGTCAGGCGAGACACCTGACAAGGCGTATTCCGCCCCGTCAGGTGTCTCGCCTGACGAAAACTCGAGCGACAATGCCAGACCATAAGCACATTCTTTTCTCGTCGGTTAAAAAATTAAACGGCGAAAATAAAAAACAAAGTAATTAAACAAAAATATACATTATTTTTTCATATACAACGAAGTGCCACCCATCCGTTAGTCGTTTCTTCACTTAAAAGTCTAAAGGGACTTTTACCCTTCGGGATCGTTCAGTCACACCTAAACGAAAGGAATAGGTTCCTCTTTATTTCCAGGATTTCTTGGGAATCAGATTTCCATTTTTAGACGGGATTCCTCACTGACACAGGGTCAGCACAGGTTTATCGAAATGACAACTCTATTTTTTGTTTTTCAAAAGTTTGGCGATTAATTTTTCAAAACCAATCAAGTCACAACCTCGCTAAGTTTTTATCACTGCACCACAAATTGTCTGTACCCAATTTTTCCATCCTCAAATTCCACCTTAATCTGATATGTTCCACTTGGAAGATTGGAAGTGTTTAACTCGCTGATTGTTTTTCCATCTGTTATTTTATTATAAATTAATTGTCCTTTTGAATTGTAAATTTCGATTTTATTTATGCTATAATCACTATTTATAAAAATGAAATCACCTGCGGGATTGGGATAAATTCTAAAATAATTATTATATAAATAATGATCTGTATTGTCTACAATGGGCATTTCCTCTACGAGTTCAAACTGCGTATTTTCTTTGTCGTCTTTATAAAAATGAACCAGGCGTTCCTCCTCCGAAAAGACAATTTTTAAGGTATCTCTTTGGGCATTCCAATGCGTCACCGGAAGCTCGGCACCAGCCTCAAAGGGATAGATCAACATCTTGTAATTGGGCGAAACACTCTGGCTCGGAATGACCAAACGGGGACGCACCCAATTGGGGTTGGGATTGTAGGGATTGCCCGTGAAAAAATCCACGTAATCCAATGTGTCGATATAACCCGGCAATTGGCTGCCATCGTAATTGGTGTTTTCTAAAATGCGGAGGAGTAAACGCCGATTGCCTGTCGCAGCAGGTTCTTTGAGTACAATATCACAACGGTAATTTTCATCCGTCAAATTCACGTCACTATAATCCCATTCCAGGTCGCGGGCGATTTGTCCCAGCCAGGTGTAATGGTGTTCCTCTGAATCCTTTTTTATATCATCGACCACCAAAACCATCGGATGATCCCCTCGCAACAGACCGATATTACGCACGACTTTTTCCATTGGATTATACGGGCGTTTGACCATGCGTTCCAACTTGCCGGGCTGATGCCAGTGCGGATAATCATAGAAGGGAATATCGTAATGGGCTTCGCTTTGGGGAGTCGGCAAAAAGTCATTCCAGGATTCCGTGACGGCTTCCCATCCATCATTGCCGAGCCAGGGATGATCATTGCCGGGCAACTGTGGCGACCAGTGCCATTCCCAGGAGTAGGCTGAAGTCGCATCGGCAGAAACGGAAGATAATTCAGGTGTGATTTGAGTATTTAAAATCGTAGCCGGTTGACGGCATTTGTCGCCATCCGGATCGCCCACACCCATTCCAATACTGTCCACCAAAATCATGGAGTGAAATTTGGAGGGTTGGAACTGGCTGCCGCCATAAGATTTCCGAATCCAGATTCTACCCAAACCACTCAGGGTAAAATCCAACCGATCGCCATGAGTATGTCCGCCCATATCTTGTCTGGCGTGAAACTGAACCGCCAATGCTTCCCGATCCGTATTGGTTTTAAAAACGGCCAGTCCCCGATCCAGTGCGAGGTAATCCGTTTCGATGGTTTGGTCGGCCTGAGCTTGCCAGTCGTTGGTATTATAATCGAGGGCAAAAACAGCCGCGGGAATTAAATAATTATTATAACTATCATCTGGATATATTTGAGCATAAACATACCCATTAGAATTAATTTGATAGAAATTATTTATATAATTTCGCCATACGAAATCCACTTTTTGACTGTTTGGAAAAATCCATTTCAATCCAACGGCATCCGCTGCGCTAAATTTGTATTGCCCCCGAACGGGATCATAGCCCGATCCGCCCCAAACATCATAACTCGTAAATCCATCTCCAAAGGGTTGTAAAATAGCGGGCAAAAATTGCTCCCCGTAGGCCCGAACATGCGGATGGGGGAGGAGGCTGTATCCTCGTTTTGCACAAACAATCAAAGTCGTCACAAACTGATAATTTTTACCCAAACCTTCATACCCAGCCCCGGACGGATACCAACCATAATTGATAAAAGTATGTAGGGCACGCATCCATCTGTCGGTGAGTTGAGGTTTGTAACCAGGTTCGCCTTCCATCGCCAAATTGATAATGATTTCAAATGTATTGAGGGTACTCCAGTTGCTTGTGTTGACATAGCAGGTTAGGTTACCACCATGACGAGGTTCGTCGGGAATGATTTTGGAAAGTGCCAGACGGATGGTATCTCGCTGGGTAGGGGAGAGGTGGTTGTAATTCAAATCATAACAGAGTGCCATTTGTGCGCCACCAAAGTGCAGGTAGTTTTGGCTGGTCGGCCCAAGGTCAGGGTGTGCGAGGGCGAGCTGCGCCCAAAAATACATGGCATTGGCGAGGTCTTGTGCGCGGGTGTCGTAGTCCAGTCCGACATCCGGATCGGTTTCTCCGGCATACAATAAACACATAAATGCTTCAGATGCCATCAACGCAGCTGTGCGGCTTTTGTTTTTGAGTGTGGCTCCGTCCCAGGCTGTCGGGTCCTGATTTTTTAAAGCCGTATAAAAAGGTTCGCCATTCCAGGCACCACTATTATCGATGTAGCGATTATTAAAATCATCCAAGGCATAATTGGCATTTTGATTATACGAACTTCCCAGATGTAATAAAGTTGCATAAGCATGGATTTGAGCTTTTACAGCCTGCCCGCTTGGCGTATTTTCCAGGCGGTTTTTGATGTCTGGTATTTCGGATGGGCCGAAGTAAACCCTCGGGTGAATTCCCGTTGCCGGGGCGTGAACAATATCGGCCATTTCTGTAGAATCCCAAACAACAGCCCGGTTGCCTAATCCGGTATTTTCATCTGATGTATAGTTATTCCAGTTATAAATAAAACCACCTTTCTTGGTGGATTGAGCGAGGAGGGTTGTGGCGCAAAACAGGCACAACAGGGGTAATAATTTTTTCATGGATGTGGTAGAATTTTTGAGTTTGGATTGGTTGTGTAAGGTATGGGAAAATTCTTTTTTTATAAAACAAGCGGGTTTTATTCTTCTGCTTTTCATCCGGCTTTGTCGAAAAAAGTAGAATTAAATAGAATTTTTTTATAAGTTATAAAAAGTAATCCTAAAATATTTTCCTATGAATTTTATAGAATCCACAACCTTTTTTCTCCGAACGATTGCCTTTGATTTTGTGAACAGGGATAAAAATGTATTATTGAAATTTAGATTGGTTCCGATGTTTCATATTGGAAGTGAGACGTTTTATAATGAAGCGATGAGGCTATTGGAGGATTGTCAGGAAATATTTTACGAAGGAAGAAAAGGACTAAAAATGCCATTGTATAAAAATAGGTTTAAAAAGAAAGCCCAAAAATTGGGACTGGTAACTCAACGGGAATATTTAAAACTGGAGCAACTAAATGCCAAACTTACCCATACAGATTTTGATGAAGCGGAGTCTGAAAAGCAATGGAAACAATTAAAATTTTTAGAAAAAATAAAATTTCAATTATATCCTTTATTGTTATGGAAGGAATATGGAAATGAGACTCGCCAGCAACTGGCCAAACATTATATGAGTAGGATACAGGAATTGCAATTGGCTTATGGGCCACTTGAGAAAGAACCGGGAACCATGTGGAATTTCCTTTTATTTGAGCGAGAAAAAATCTTAATCAATCATATTAATAAAATCATAAAAAATGAAAAAGCCAGTAACAAAATGGTGGGTATTCCCTGGGGAGCCGGACACATGAAATCCATTGCTCGTTATTTGATTGATGTTCTGGGATTTGTTCCACAAAACGGGCAGTTTTTGAAGGTGTTTGATGTGGAGTAAAACACCACAGGTTAAAAACCTGGTGAGCTGTTTCAGCGTAGGCGCAGCCTACGCCAGTCGTTTTATTTTATGTGAGAAATTTTTATGTAACATAATTGACTCTAAATTAAATAATAATAATGGCAATATTTTTGAGGGTTTTTTATAAAGATAAACTGCGTTTTGATGGGTACACAACCAATTAAACGCCTGTCACATCTTTTAATAAAGTTCCAAAAACAAAACGCCATTAACATGAAACAGATCTATCTTTTTGTACTCACCTTTTTGTCTGTTACTTTTTCCCTTGCCCAAAACTTACCTCAACAGGAAATTTCCAGCGATATTCATTCTCTGACGGTTTTTCTAAACAACGCAGAAATTACCCGAAAGCAAACCGTCCAAATTCCAGCCGGAAAATCAGATGTTGTTTTTACAAATATTTCATCCAGAATTTTATTGGATGGAATAAAAGTATCTGCTTCCGGTGATGTAAAAGTTTATGCGGTGAATATCGAATCAAACGAAGTGGGTTTAAAATCCCGCCCGGAATACCTGAAAATTTCCAAGGAGCAGGAAGCCGCGTTTAAAAAATTTGAATTGCAAAAAAGTCGGGTGAGCATTATAGAAGAAGAAATATTTTATTTAAAACAAAATATGAATGTAGGAGGAGAAACCCCGGCCAGTTTTAGTCGGATAGATGAAGGGCAGATTTATTTTAGAAAAAAACTGGAGGAACTGTCCAAGCAATTAATTGAAGAAAAAATTAAACAGGATCAGGAAGGTAAAATATTTCAGGATGCTAATAAATTATATAATAAAAAAATGGCACAACTCAAAAAAATAACTTCTGCCATTCGCCTGACTTTGTTGTCTTCTGCTGCAACTTCCACTGAAATTGAACTGGCCTATCTGGTCACCAATGCCCTTTGGAAACCTCATTATTCTATCCGGGCAACAAGGGAAAACCCAGAAGTGCAAATTGAATATCAGGCACAAATCTACAACGATACGGGCAATGACTGGGACAATAAACCCATGACATTGGCCATCGTGGATGCCACTCACGACATCACTAAACCTGCTCTTCAAACCTGGGTTTTGGATGGCAATAAAAGGGGGAATTTTTTATATAAAAGTGTTCGTCGTAAGGAGTTGCGGCAATCATCTAAACAGGAAGAAAACCTAAACGATGATGTCATTGAACTGGATGATCTCAGTACCCGTTTTGAGTTGAAAGATTTACATTTTATTCCTTCGGATGCCGTGCCGCATTTGGTGGATATTGCTGCCTATGAAAAGGAGGCTTTTTATTATACCTTGTCTATTCCAAAGATAAAAAACGGCGCCTTTTTGATTGCCGGGATTCCCGATTGGGAGAGTTTGGGATTGATAGACGGGAAGGCCAGTTTGTATTATAATGAAACGTATCAGGGTTCTACTATTTTAAAAACACAACAAATAAATGATACCCTAGACATCTCCCTTGGTCTGGATAATACGTATGAAATTGCCAGAAAAAAAGTCAGTCAAAAAAGCCGAAAGAATTTAATTGGTTTTAATATAAAAGAAAAACTGACATTTGAAATTTTAGTTAAAAATAAAAAAACGACCTCGGCAACCATTCAGGTAAAAGATCAAATTCCGGTTTCTATCAGTAAAGATATAGAAGTAAAATCTATAGAATTAAGTGGCGGAAAAGTAGATCCGCTGACCGGAGAAGTGACCTGGGATTTGGAGTTAGATCCGGGAGAAGTTCGGAAAATTATCCTGAGTATGACCATTAAATATCCCAAATCAAAACAGGGAAGTATGTTTTATAATAACCGGGCGATTTATACACCAAGATATTTTTAATATAATTATAAGTAACCTATTATCCTCGGTCTCAAACGACATCAAGTAAAATTAAGTCCCCATCAAAATGAATGGGCTGCCGCTTTTCAGGAGGCCAAAAATGAGTTATATGTTTTTGGAGAATATATTTATGGGCTAGAGCACAATGGAAAAAATATTTGTATTTTCGGGATGCGCTCAATGACAATCCTCAACTGGCCAAGGCGTATGCCGAGTTGAAAAAGAAATTGGCGGAGCAGTTTGCGGAGGATAGAAAAGCTTATACGAGTGCGAAGGATTTTTTTATTACAAATGTTTTAAAAGGGGGAGTGTATTTTTGAGTTTATTGGTTTAGTGGATTAGTTGGTGAACTTTTGAAAAACAAAAAGAAGAGTTGTCATTCCGAACAAAGTGAGGAATCTCGTCTAAACGTGAAAATCTGATTCCCAGAAAATCCATGAAGTCAAAAACAGGGAACTGTTCCTTACTTTTAAACAAGATCTCTCACTTCGTTCGAGATGACAAATAAGTATATGATTTTATTGATTGTAGTGGTTTTGTTTTCGGTGGGTAACTTTTTAAGATAAAAAATTCTAAAAAAACAAAATGAAACATATATTTTATTCTATCGGCATAATCTTGTTGATGTTCTATTCTCTTCAGCCTCCTGTAAAAAATGTAGCCAAAGACCCACTCATTCTAACAGGAAAAATAG
>JAHDCK010000056.1:0-3025 GCA_020629915.1 Saprospiraceae bacterium | reverse complement strand
CAGCCTCCTGTAAAAAATGTAGCCAAAGACCCACTCATTCTAACAGGAAAAATAGATAAGTATCCTATAGAAATGATCATCGAAAGTAAGGATGAAAAAAACAAAATAACAGGAAAATACGAATATAAAAATAAAGAAGAGTATTTAAAATTGACCGGTTTTTTGAAGGGAAATTGTGTTTTTTTGGAGGAGCATTATCAGGAAGAAAAGACGGGAGCATTTTATCTGGAATTGATGGATAATCAACTTCAGGGGAATTGGGCCAATGAGAAAAAACACTATGAAGTTTCCCTGGAAATCATTTCGGGCAACCGGGAAATCCTGGAAACAAAACCATTGGATTACTACACTAAAAAAACCTCGGATGGCATTTCCGGGGCTTATCTGAACGAGCAATATTACATCAATGATATGTGGGTTCAGGAGGACAATCCGGCCTACGAAATTGGTTTTAGTGGTGGGTATATTTTGCTGGATTCTATTCATTCGGATTCTCTCAAATTTGAAGTACAAACCATTTGCGGGCCAACCTATCACGGGGCTTATGCTGAAGGAATTGCCATTAAGAAAGGAGAAATTTACGAATATATTATTGATGAATGGGAGGAAGAATGCATTATAGAAATTAGTATTAATGATAAATCCGTTTATGCAAGAGCGAGTGGCGGATCACTTTCCTGTGGGTTTGGAGCGAGAGCTTATTTAGAACATACTTTTGTAAAAGTGAATGATCGGTTTGAGTTTGAGGAGCCATTTGAGATGGAGGAATTGAAGGAGCGGTAATTTGTATTTTTGTCAGAACCGTGATTTTATTGATTTTGATAAAAATTCCTTCCCAATTTTTCCTATCTTTAAGAAGCCCAGCCTTTTTTAAAACTCAATCCTTTTTTACAATGAAAAACCTACTGCTTTTTTGTTGTCTCCTGTTGTTATTGGCAGGATGTCAACCTTCGACAAATTCTAATTCTAAAACAACTTCTGTCACCTCGCCCTCCGGCAATAATCAAATTGAATTTCAATTATCTTCCGACGGGCAGCCGGGTTATCTGGTTAAACACAACAGTAAAATTATTATAGATTCCTCTTTAATGGGTTTTGATTTTAAAACACAAAAAGGTTTTATAAATAATTTTAAAATAAAAAATACCAGCACGGAAACCCAAAAAGAAACCTGGGAAATGCCCTGGGGGGAACAGCGTTCTGTCCTCAATCACTACAGCCAGTTAAAAGTGGAACTGGAAGAATCTGCTCCGCCTCATCGCCCCTGGAATATTTACTTTCGGGCCTATGATGATGGCGTGGCTTTTCGCTACGAATTTCCAAAACAGGAGGGCGTGGATACCTTATTTATTTTGGATGAAAAAACGCAGTTTCAATTGACTGGTGATCCTACTTGCTGGTGGATTCCGGGCGACTGGGATATTTATGAGCATCTTTATTCTACAACAAAGTTTTCTGAAATTAATGCTGTGTCAAAAGCCAATCACCCCAATCTGGCGCAAACTCATATCCCGGAAAATTCGGTTAATACACCCATGACGATGAAAGCGGATGATGGATTGCACCTGAGTTTTCACGAAGCCAATTTGACGGATTACGCAGGCATGACCTTGAAGACAGATACGAAAAATTTATTGATGACTAGTTCCTTGGTCGGCTCAAATATTCGGGATTATAAAGTGAAAAGAGCGTTACCTTTTAAAACGCCCTGGCGCACCATTCAGATAGCGGATCAAGCCAAAGATTTGATCGCCTCCAAACTGATTGTCAATTTAAACGAACCGAATAAACTGGGAGATGTGTCCTGGTTTAAACCCAAAAAATATGTAGGCATCTGGTGGGAAATGCACATCGATGTGGCGCGTTGGGACTATGGCGTTCGGGAAGAAAATGCGCCCAAACAGGCCGTTCCGCCCAAGCCGCATGGCAAGCACGGAGCCACTACGGAAAACGCCATGCGCTATATTGATTTTGCTGCTAAAAATAATATCGGTGGTGTTTTGGTGGAAGGCTGGAACCGGGGATGGGAGCTGTGGATTGGTTTTGATGATCGGGAAGATGTGTTTGATTTTGTAACGCCTTACCCGGATTACGATTTGAAAAAAGTGGCGGATTATGCCAAATCAAAAGGCGTGGAAATGATCATGCACCACGAAACTTCTTCTACACCAAGGACCTATTCCAAGCAATTGGATACGGCTTATGCCCTGATGAAAAGTCTGGGGATGCACTCGGTTAAAACGGGTTATGTGGGGCCGATTATTCCCAAGGGCGAATACCACCACGGGCAATGGATGGTGAATCATTATCGGAAAGTTTTGGAGACGGCGGCGAAGTATCAGGTGGCTATCAATGCACACGAACCGATCAAGGCGACGGGTATTCGGCGGACCCTTCCAAATGCCATTTCCAGGGAAGGACTGCGGGGGCAGGAGTTCAATGCCTGGGCCAGTGATGGAGGGAATCCGCCGGAGCATTTGCCGATTGTCGCTTTTACACGGATGCTTTCCGGGCCGATTGATTTTACGCCCGGAGCTTTTGAAATGAGTTTGAAAACCAAGCCGAATAATCAAATCAATACGACGCTGGCGCAGCAATTGGCCCTGTATGTTGTCATTTACAGTCCGATTCAGATGGCTTGTGATCTGCCACAAAATTATGAGAACCAACCCGCCTTTCAGTTCATTCGGGACGTGGGGGTTGATTGGGAACAGTCCATCGTTTTGGATGGGGAAGTGGGGGATTTTGTCACCATCGCCAGAGAGGAACGCGGCACGGGAAATTGGTTTGTCGGGAGTATCACGGATGAAAATAAACGCACCGTAAAAATCAACTTTGACTTTTTACCGGAAGGTAAAACATTTAAAGCAAAAATATATAAAGATGGTGCGAATGCGCATTATAAAACGAATCCGCTGGATATTATTATAGAAGAAGAAAATATTGATAAAAATACGATTAAAGAATTTGTTTTGGGTGAAGGTGGTGGCTTGGCGATTAGTTTGGTGGAGTAGGGTTTTTGTGT
>JAHDCK010000055.1:5927-16552 GCA_020629915.1 Saprospiraceae bacterium | reverse complement strand
GCCAAATTTACGACTTTTATTTTATTATGCGATTATTTTTGATTACCTGCTTAGCTAAGCATCAAAAATGACCTTTGTCTGGAGTAAAAATAGCCTTAAACATTTTAAAAAATCTAAAATAAAAAAGGCAATGAAAAAATTCATTGCCTTTTTTAAAATATAATTTTTGATTATAATTGAAGAACATATTGTCCCAAAAGACACAGCTCCTACCCGATTAAGCGATTACGTTCCCATTGCTTTTAAAAAACACCTCACCCGCAAAGGAAGCAAAAAAGCTATCAAAAGAAAATTAATATTAGTCAATAGTAAATATTCGGAAACGGGGTATTGGATACAACCGGAAGATTGCATACAACTCATCAAAGCTCCGGCTTACATCGGAAAGGTTTTCCCGCTTCAATTAAAGATCATATATGAAGATAATTACCTGGCAGTAATTTTAAAACCACCCGGTTTTGCAGTAAGTGGAAATCATTACCGCACTATTCAAAATGCCCTGCCTCATAATCTTTCTCAATCCCCTCTTAACGATGCTTTGCCAGTAGCACACCCCGTCCACCGATTGGATGCGGCGACATCGGGTTTATTAGTCGTGGCGAAAACCCGGCAATCAGAAATTGCCCTTAGAGAAAAATTTGAAAAAAATAATATAATAAAAACATATCGTGCTGTTGCCCTCGGAAAAATTCAATCGGAAGGATTTATCAACTTTCCCATAGACGGCAAAAAGGCGGAAACCTATTTTAAATTACTTGATCAATCTCGTTCTCTCAAAAATAAATGGGTTTCCCTCGTAGAACTATCTCCCAGACAAGGCCGCACGCATCAACTCAGAATTCACCTTTCTCTATCAGGCCATGCCATCCTGGGCGATCCATTGTACAGCCCCGAAGGACAACAATTAAAAGGGAAAGGATTATTTCTTTCTGCTACAGGTTTACAATTTTCTCATCCATTCCATTCATTTCCCTTAACATTTCAAGCTCCGCAACCTGCTAAATTTCAGGCATTTATGAAAAAGGAAGCCTTGCGATTTCAAAAATTAAGAAAACTATAACATAAAAGTTTTCATTTAAAATTAAACCGTTTGACTTTTCCTCCGTCTTAAAGACAAATCAATTAACAAAAATTATTTTATCATTACTCAAAAAAATTATTAATCATGAAAAGTATTAAAATTATTGCAATGTGCGTATTGACACTTTTGAGTGTCCAAATGTTTGCCCAAGGGAAAAAAGGCGGCAAAAAAGCCGAAAGAGTACAAAAAGAATTAGGATTATCTGACAAACAAATGAATCAGGTAAAATCTATCCGGATGGAAATGAAAAGTAAAATGAAAGCGGTTCGCCAAAACGAAAACCTGAGCAAAGAAGAAAGAAAAGCTCAAATGAAGGAAATCCGAACACACGCCGATAACAGTATGCGCGGGGTATTAAATACAGAGCAATACCAAAAGTACCAGGAAATGAAAGAGGAGCACAAAAGAAAAAGACGCCAGGGAACAAAAGGTCAAAAAGGGAAAAAAGGAAAACGCGCTCAAAAGCCGGTATTAGAGAGTACAGATCAGTAACATTTCATATATAAATTTAAATTAAACTCCATCGTTGTACGATGGAGTTTTTTTTTGTTTTGTAATAACTTCCTCCTACCTTGCACATCCTTTTGTAAAATCTGTTTATGAGTCAATCCGATCATTTTGGTACGGAACCCCTGGGAAAACTACTGCGCCAACAAGCTATACCAGCTTCGATTGGCATTCTTATTTTATCTATATATGGAATTGTAGATACAATATTTGTAGGACGTTGGGTTGGCCCCTTAGGCATCGGTGCAATTACGGTGGTTTTGCCTATCAATTTTTTGATTTCATCAATTGGAATGGCCATTGGTGTAGGCGGGGCTTCTATCATTTCAAGGGCATTGGGGGCGAATAATCCTAAGCGGGCATTTCAGGCATTTGGCAATCAGATTTTATTGACCCTTAGTCTTTCTATTTTAATTGTTCTTATAGGTTCATTTTTTATAGATAATATTTTAAATTTATTTGGTGGCAAGGGAAATGTCCTGGAACCTGCCAGAGAATATTTTTCCATCCTACTCTATTCCATTCCTTTCCTGGCCTGGGCTATGATGAGCAATAACGTCATCCGGGCGATTGGTTTTCCAAGAATGGCCAGTTTTGTATTAATAGTCCCTGCGATAGCGAATGTCTTTTTAGATCCCTTATTTATTGTTTATTATGACATGGGCATTGCAGGAGCAGCCTGGGCAACGGCGCTTTCCTACGTAGCCAGTGCTTTATACGCAACTTGGTTTTTTATATTTAAAAATACAGAATTAAAAATCACCACTGCTAATCTAATCCCAAATTTTAATATAATAAAAGAAATATTTTCAATTGGCTCGGTTACTTTGGCGCGCCAGGGAAGCATTAGCTTACTGGCCATTGTCCTCAATAATTCTCTTTATGCCTACGGTGGCGATATGGGCTTATCCGTTTACGGGATTATTAACCGGTGTATGATGTTTGTCAACTTTCCGATCTTTGGTATTGCCCAGGGATTTGTTCCGATTGTTGGATACAATTACGGTGCAAAACTATGGGAAAGAGTCCGGGAAGTTATCGGAATTTCTATTCGATCCGGGACGTTTATTGCCCTTGGGATTTTTGCGCTTTTGATGATTTTCACTCCACAAATCATCCAGATTTTTACAACAGATGAAGGATTGATTTCGCAAGCCACTCCTGCCATGCGCTGGGTATTTGCCGGCACCCCACTCATGGCTTTAATCGTCATGGGCTCTGCTTATTTTCAGGCAGTTGGCAAGGTCTTTCCGGCTTTGATGCTCGCTCTCACCAAGCAGGGATTTTGTCTGATTCCTCTTGTTTTATTACTTCCGCTTTATTTTGGTATCAATGGAATTTGGTACGCCTTCCCTCTCGCCGATTTGTTATCTGCGGGAATTACATATACGGTTTTACAAAATGCTATTTCTAAATTTAAGGCAGCCGTTAATGCTTAATTTTATTTAAAATATAATTTTTCACTCTATCAAAATCATCCTCTGAATATTCAAGTGGAGCAAGTGTAGTTTTAATATAATTATTTAGAATATCTTCTGACCAGTTTCTGGCTATCCGGATAGTTCCGTCATTCCAGTTGTCTATCCTGTTCCTGACCGCCCGACCATCCCGACTATCCCAAAGGAATGCATCTGTCCAGGTTTCCGGAATCATTTTTTGCTTAACGGCTTCCTCGTGCATAGCTTTTGCTGCCCGCTCGTGGATAGCTGCAATCAACGGACTCCCTGCAAAAATATCCAAATCCCGTTCCGTCAGTTTTTCACTAAATTTTATGGTGCGCAAAAGTTTGCACAAAGCATTTAATTCTCCAAAGTTTTTTATTTCCATATATTTTAGTTTTTTATAATAAAAAAAGCCCTTCAATATCTGAAGAGCTTTTTGAAAACATATATTTTATTATTATTGTACAATAATCTTTTTTGTAAAACGCTCCATACCGTTTTCTACGACCAGGTGATATAACCCAGGCACTAGGGCAGCAACAGAGATATTTAAAATATCTTCTGAACGGCTATGGTAGGAAGCAGTTTGAGCGGTAACTCCGTTCATACCGATAAGGCTAACGGTTACTGGTTGGCGGGCATCTACATCAATCAGTCTCATTTGGAATTCATCTGAAACGACATTTTTTGCCAATATTTTCACCAATATTTTCTCATCAAAATTCACAACGCGAACATTGGAATACGTAAAGGTTCCGTCCTTATCCATTTGCTTTAAACGATAATAAGACTTTCCACCCAAAGGAGCATTATCTTTTATTGTATATAAATTTCCACGGTCTGTTGTCCCGGCTGCATTCACTTTTCTTAGTGCATTATAAACAGCTCCATCGGCACTGCGCTCTACTTCAAAGTAATCATTGTTAAATTCAGATTGAGTAAACCAGTTTAATTCAACAGTGCGGTTATCCAATTTGCGGAGTGAAAAATCTACCAATTCTACCGGAAGGCCCGGAGAATTTTCTCTTAAAACAAAAAAGCCGTTGGTTACATCTGAGCTGATAATATTCCCGGAAGGAAAGAAAGGATAAGTTCCCCAGTTTCCTTCTGTCCCATTGTAATTGGAGTTGCCGGGGTAGGTATCGTAGTATCCGTCAAGAACCGGATTCGCCGGATCGGAAATGTCTATAAATTGAGTTCCATCCTCATAATAAGAAACAATTAATTTATCATTTCCAATTATAAAAGGATTATGTGGCGTGTTATCCGTATGAGCAGGAGCCAAATTTGGAAATTTAAAACTACTCAACTGAATCATGTTGCTGGGATCTGTAATATCCAACAAACGCAAACTCATTCCTTGAGGCACTTCCTCAGCATAAACGAGTTTTGTCCCGTCAGCAGTCGTCCAGGAACTGTGATTGTATCCGCTTGTTGCAAAGCCTCCCAGATTTACGGGTACAGTGGCATTGGTCATATCATAAGCCTCTAATCCATTCCATCCATGAGAACAATACGCAATATTATTTCTCACATATAAATCGTGCACATATCCTCCGCCGAGGCCAGGTGCAGCAAGTAAACTTGGAGAAGAAGGTGTAGAAATATCATATATTATTAATCCGCCATTTGCTGTATTGGAACCCGCTACGTATAAACGCGCATTGGGAACATCAATATAAATATTGTGTGCTCGGAGAAAATGACCATCCAGATTAGCCAACTGGGTTATGTTTCCATTGTGAATATCTGCGAGATTAAAAATGCAAAGTCCTTCAGAACCCTGATCTGCTACGCCATAGGCATAGGTCCCGAAGGTTTTAAAATCTCTCCAAATGGAATTATAAGCTGAAGTGTTTCCACCAAAAAAAGAGGCCACTTCAATAGGATTTGAGGGATTGGTTAAATCAATAAAATGCACTTTTTTGGGAGAACCGACAATGCCGTATTCATCTCCATTGGTGTGTACATAACCCCAGATGTCATTGTAATAAACACCGGAATGTGGATTGATAGTTGGGTCAGACCAGGTTCCGATTAAAGTAGTGTTATAAGCCTGACTAAAGGATTGTGCTGCAAATAAAAGAAAAAGCAGCGTGGTTAAGGAAGCTTTCATAAGTGATATTGTGGTTAAGTTCACTTGTAAAGGTAATGAAAATGGATTACTTTTTTGCAAATTAAACAAGCAATCAATTTAAATCGGCGAAAATTTCAAGGGTTTATTTTGTCACCCAGGCTGACTGCTTGCTTAGGTAGAAATCAGTATTTCTTCCGTTTTGATTTCCATTAATCCGCTTCCCAGAACGAAGTGAACGAATGTTTGAATTTTTGTATTAGAATTTTTTAAGTGGGATTGAAAATGAATGGCTGCACTTTCCTTCATTAAATGTAAAACCGGTCCCAACTCCTGAGCTTTTTGTCGCCATTTTTTACTACCTCCGGGAAATCCGGAATGTTGGATCAAAACGATTCCCCCTTCATGCAAGCCCACAAAATCAATAATATTTTCATAATATCGTCCGCTATATTTATATGAAAAAGGATACTTCTTATAAATAGTTATAAAACTAAATTGCTTTTGCAGGTAAGTCTGCCAGTCATTTACCCACTTTAAAACAGGCCCAGATTCCAAAATCAATTCTGCACCAAATCTTCCTAATGTTTGCTCCACTTGTTGATAGCGAATAGCATCTTCTAACGCCGGATTATCTCCGGTTAAGGCTGTTTTTAGTGTTTTAGCAACCAGGTAGGCCTGACTTCCCGGTTCGGAAACAGGAACCGGTCCATAGGTTTTCGCTCGATCTGCTTTTACTTTTAATCCCGGCAATGTTTCCATTGTAAAATCAAAAAACTGACCATCGTGTTCCTGAACACCAGCCCGTTCCTCAAAATAAAGACCATCCTTCAAAACAGGTTCTACATAATCAAATGTGGCGGGTAATAATTTCACAACCGTATCAATCGGAATGACCTTATCGTTCCAAACCCAGGGAGATTCATAGGAATCAGCAACCAAAGTTGGAGTATTTTCATCTCCCTGATGCCAGGTCCGATTCAACCATTTTGTAGGAGCTTTTCGGCTGGGCAAAACCAAGTAATCTCTGGCCCGGGTAATCCCGACATAAAGCAAACGCGCTTCTTCCTGTAAAGCATTGGCTGTTGCTTCTTTTTTATCTGCGCTCTGCTCAATTCTTTCCTTGAAAGGCGTTCCCTGTAATTGTTTCTCAAATGGATTGATCCAATACCTCAGCCACCTGTTTTTTAATATGTGATTTAAATCAACCTCTTCGGATTCTGCTATCATTGATAATCCAAAAACTTTATCCTGAAGTCCTCGTTCCAGATTGTGACAAATGACCATATTCCATTCCAGCCCTTTGCTTCTATGATAAGTCAGGACATTTACAGCTTCTTCTGACACACCCGAACCTTGCCGGTCATCGTCCTGGTTCGCCAACTCATTCAACCATAATAAAAACCCTCCAAGGGATGCTGCATCGTGCAATCGGTTGCAGGCATCTTCATATTGAATGGCATATTTTCGTAAAGTATCTACATTATCAAATCGCTGCTGTGGATTGGTCCACCCGGCAATGATGCGCCGAAGATCCAACTCCTCCATCACCAGATTCAAAATCTCCGTACTGGACAATTCGCTGACCTGAGGTCGCAGTTGATTTAACCTTAAAATGATCGGTGTTTCATTTGCCCAAATTACATCTTTTTCCTTCTCGCGCAACCGCTCCAAATAACTCAATCGGTTTTCGATTATAACTTCCACATCTTTTTCAGCAGCTAATAATAAAATTTCAGCCACACTAAGCGAGTCATTTTTATTTAATATATAATTTAAACAGGCTAATATCAGCTTCGACTCTGCTGTTTTTAAAAGACCACTCCTCGAAATGGCCACCTTCAATCCTTCCCGGTGTAAGGCTCCGGCTACGTCTTCACATTCTTTATTGGTTCTACACAAAACAGCAATATCCCCCGGACGAATACTGCGGATAGTTTTAAAATCTTTTTCTACAATTTTTAAATCGCTTTGGAGGGTTTCGCGGATTTGAGTGGCAATGGCATTTTCCATCCAGGGTTTTCCGGGAAGGCGTTTTCCTTTTCCTTCATACTGAAAATGCCAGTGCAACAATGCGTTACTCAGCTCAAGCGGTTCTTTGTCTTTAGTCCGGGGTGGTGGTGGCTCAAGGGCGACCTGTTCAACCGGCATGTGATTAAAGGCTTTTGTAAAAATGGCATTGACGGTATGAACGAGATCCTGACGGGAACGCCAGGAATTGGATTGAATATCCTCCGGTCTAATTCCTCCTGTTTTTTCAATAATTGCCTGCATGAGTTTAGGTTCTGCCCCGCGGAATCCGTAAATGGATTGCTTGGGATCACCTACCCAAATTGAGTATTTGGCAAACTGTGATAATTTTAAAAATATCTCTAACTGAATCGGACTGGTATCCTGAAATTCATCGACCATGAGCAAGTCGAGTTCCTCCCTCAAAACGGCCTGAACACTTTTATTATTCATCAGGTGATTCACCTGAATTTCCATATCGATATAATCAATTAAACCCCGCGTTTTTTTAAATAAATTATATTCTGCTATCGCGTCTTTTGATATATCAAATAAATTATAAATAAAAGATTTTACATCCTCGTGTAAATCCGGATGGCTCTCTACCCGCTTAGCATATTCTACTAAATCCAATATGTCTTCTTCGCTTTTCTTTCCGATTTTTTTCTTTTCAATCAGCTTGGATAAAAATACCCATTCCTTCCATTCCAGTTCTCCCCGGACAAATAATCGGTTGGAAATGTCTTTCAGTCGATTGATAACTCCATGGGTCTTCGAGGTATTATCCTCATTTTTTGTAAGCTGCTCAATCGTTTTTACCACCAGATTTTTTAATCCGTTATTGAGTTCTTTCCCTGAAATACCGGAAACAGAAGGCAAAAACTGCTGGAAGGTTTTAAAAGAAAGTATTTTACTTTTATCAAGGACTTCCGCAGAGAAATCATTGGAGCGAGCAGCATCCGTGATATTTTTGACAATGCTTCGCCAGTCGTCTTTCCCATCCAAACTCAAGCCCATTCTTCTGCTGAGGGCTTCCATCTCCGTGATTCGCTCATTGGTCAAAACAGCTGCCAGAGCCAGGTTAAAAAAGATTTGTTGATCCTCATCGGCGATTATGTCTACCTCCGGGGATACGCCTGCCTCGAATGCAAAACGCTTGAGAAGTTTCACCCCTAAACTGTGAACAGTCCCGATGAGTGCATTGGTGAGATCATCTGCTTCCTTGGTCAAGCCTTCTTCCAGCAGTTTTTGTCGGACGCGCTCTTGTAGTTCTGCGGCGGCTTTTTTTGTAAAAGTTGTGGCGATAATGCCATTCCCCCGGATATTTTTCCCACTATCCGGATGAAGGAGCTGGACCATTTCATTGGTCAGTCGATAGGTCTTTCCGCTTCCGGCTCCGGCGGAAATGATTTTCAGATTGTTTAGTTCCATTAGCTGTTAAACGCTATTTTCCTTTTTTGAGTTCTTCAATAGCCTTGATTATTCCATTTTCCAGGCTTTCGTTTTCTTCCCCGGCAGAAGTTGTTGCTTTTTCCAGTATATTTTTTCCAGAGAAAGAATACCCGGAGTATTTTTCCAGCAGGATTTCCACATCTCTTAACGTGGAAGCATTTACAGGTTGGTTATAAGATTTTAAACAATCACTAATGGTGTTATACGCTTCATCCTGGGGAATATTCCATCTCTGTGATAAAGCAATCACTGACACATCCATTTTCTCCACTGTTTTTCCGGTATTACTCAACTCCTGAAGTGATTTTTTTTCTTCGGGTTTTTTATCATTTGAAGGAGAAGAGCAAGCTAAAAATAGCGTAGCTAAAACGATAAACATCCAATATTTTTTCATCTGTATAGTTTTTAATTTAGGTAAAATTACGGATTCCTTTTGAATATGTGGTGGATAAAGATGGATGGAATTCTAATAAAAAAAGGGAAGCACTTTTGATGCTTCCCTTTTTTATATAATTAAACGACTGTTTTATAATACAATTAATTTTTTAGTATAAATTTTATTATCACTCCCTAAAATTCTAATAAAATATATACCAGAATTTAAGTTTAGTGTAATTTCAGTTTGCGTACTTTCCCATTCGTTGATAATTTGACCGGATAGATTAAGACACTGGATTTTTTGTATATTATTTTGCTCTCCTTGTATTCTAATAAAATTAGAAGCTGGATTGGGAGAAACGGAAAATATTTCTTTTTCCAAATCTTCTGTAGAAACAGTTAACTGATTCCAAAAATATACTTCTTTTAAATCATTATCCCAGGCATCCGTATCTGTATCCCATACGATTCGTTCATACTCTCCTAATTCTCCAATGGAATTATAGCTAAAAGTCTCTTCCTTTACATTTACCCAATCATTCACATCCGTATCCCACTCTTTTCCAAGGTGATAAGTTATTTCATTATTTATATTATAATTATAATTTTCTTCATTATCATTGATCCAAATTCCATTTGTAGGCACCCAGGATTCCCTAAGGACATAAATGAGATTTCCACCCGGAGAATAGGTATAAGCTTCTCTGGAATAATCTTTCCATTCAAATAGGACAGCATCCCATCTTTCTTCGGTCAAATTTTTCAGGAGGTTTCCTTCGTAATCATAATTTATTCTACGCTCATAAACCCATCCATTATCATTGGAATGTTCGATTTTGGAGATTAAAAGATCATTTTGATAATTAAAAGTTTCCCGATAATTACTTATCCATTCATCCTGATCATTATCCCACAACTGAGCGACCAATTCCAGTAATTTTCCATCTGTGTCGTGGATATAAGTTTCTCTGTAACTGTTTATCCAGGAGGAAGAAGCAAATTCCCAATCGTAGCGGATTGTTTCACTCAACTGGTTATTCACTCGTATGTATTTTATTCGAACCCCAAAACCATATTCATTCGTATTGTAATTCCAAATTCTGAGTCGATATTCTTCCTGTTCTCCGGTTGGATAAAAATTTTGGTATTCTCCGGGTACAACTTCCCAATTATTGGTCGTACTATTCCAGGGCATTGAAAAATATTCATCGCGCACCCCATCCGGATAGTAGCGGGTAACCAGAGAATCTCTTTCATACCAGCCATTGACAGGATCGTGAAAATGTACCAGGGAAGATAACCATAGATTCTCTGTATTTCGGGCCACTACCATTGTTCTTGAGGCCAGATTCCAGGTATCTCCAATTCCGGTGTAGGCATAAGTCGAATCATGTAACCAGGTATTGGGACTGCCCAGAGAAACAGTTGGTGTAGTGCCTCCTTCTTGTTGTATAGCATTTTGAATATAAGACTGCAGCAGCACCGGGTTATTTGATGTGTAAAATAATCTAGTTTCATCCTGAGATTGCGCAAACAATCCAAGAGAAAAAACTGCGAGGGATAATGTCAGTAGAAGTTTTTCCATGATTATTCAATCATATTGTTTTTAAAGTTAGGCTTCTGGTAAATACAAATACCAGTGATATCGTCATTGTTTGGATGGGGAGGAAAAACCAAATTT
>JAHDCK010000055.1:0-5827 GCA_020629915.1 Saprospiraceae bacterium | reverse complement strand
AATACAAATACCAGTGATATCGTCATTGTTTGGATGGGGAGGAAAAACCAAATTTAGACTAAGCAATAAAGATACAACACTTCCACTCATTGCAGCAATAAAAAAAGGACATTGTGAAGACAATGCCCTTAATTTCTTATTTTTAAAAAGGAAAAAAAATCAAATGTTTCCGATAATTCGTTTTTTCATTTGATTGAATTCTTCCTCTGTCAAAATACCTTCTTTTTTAAGGGCTGCCAGTTCTTTTAACTTTGCTAACATAGAAGTGTCTTTCTCTCCATTATCCAACGAATCAGAAACGGGTTCCGCTTCCTCAAAGGGAACAAAAGTTTCATTTTTTTCCTGATTTTTTGCTTTTGTTGCAGCTGCAGCCTTTTGTTCCCGCTCCTGGCGATCCTTCATTTCGCGGGCTACTTTTTTACCTTTCTCAAATTTTTCTTTATAATATTTGCGGAGTCGATCGGGGTCAAAGTCGAGGAAAGTGCCTCCGGTTTCGAAGTGTTTTTTGAAAACTTCCCCCAGGGCGTAGGTGGATGCCCCACAAAAAACAGATTGCGCCACGCCACCCAAAACGGTTCCTAATCCGGGGATCAATTTGATAGCACTCGCGGCACCTGCTCTCGCCAAAGCCGTTCCGGTCAAAGAAGTCACAAGGGCTTTGCCCTGGGTTTCTTCAAAAGGGATTTCATATACCTTGCACAATTGCCGAATCATATCAATTTGAACGGCACTTACGGCAAAAATATCGATAATGGCTACGGGGAGCAAACCGGCTCCCATGCTCCACATGACATGATTGCTGATAATAGTTTCAGCGTGCTTACTTCTTTCTTTGCTCATATTTTTTGGATTTTACATTCAATATAATAAAAATAGTTATGCCTTTTCCTTCATTTCCGACAAAACTCAAATGATTAACGATAAAAGGAAAAGAAAAGTTAAAGCAGGGTGAAATTTATTCCATTTTCTTTTTAAAACGATCCCATAAACGACCGCGCCGTTCTTCTTCTTTAATATTTTCTAAAATTTCTCCGAAAAGGCGTTTGGTTTCAAATTGATACGTCAGTTTTGTTACCGGTTTATCATTTTTATAATACGTCTTTTGACCTTTTTTATCTAAAACAATTTTGTATTCATTATTTCTAATTTTAATATTTTGAATTTTGCCCGTTGCTCCTTCAGATGTCAATACCTGAACCTGAGCCATGATTTCTTCATCCGTTAAGGACGGGGCTTTTTCAGGAATAATTTCAGGTACAGGTTTGGATGTGGATTCCGGTTCCTTTTTTACAACAGGAGTTAAAATGGTTTCCAGTGGTTTTTTTCTAGTGACGTCTGCCAGTTCCAGTAAACCCGTTTGAGTTTTAAATAATTCATCGGCTTTTTTGGCTACATCCAGCTGATCCCGCAATCGCCACATCTGTTCAAGGTAACTCATCTCTGCCTGCCAGGCCATATCTGCCCTTTTGTCTCTTTCTGTTTTTGTTTTAGAATACGCTACATTTAATTTAGCATTATTATTATATTTTTTTTGACTATTTATCCAATTCAAATCTACTTCTGAAATCAATAGTCGGGCCTCTGCCTGATCGAAAACGTATTTCTGAGTGTTGGCTAACTCTACCAATTGGGGCCGGCCAGTCAGATTGGTAGCCAGAGCGTTGTGCTTTTGGTATAATCGCTTGGCATTTTCGTAGCGTTGCTTTAGCCTTATTTTTTCAACCAGACCTTCCCGCTTGGCTATCGCCAATTGCTGCGCTGGACTTTTCTGTTTTTGGCGGAGGTCTGTCAATTCTGCCAGTAACCGACGACTCTCACAATCGGCTTTTTTGTTTCGGGCATTGATTTCCGCGATTTGATATTCCAGAGTGGCATTTTGTTTTTTTCGTTTGGCTTCATCCAGGGTGGAGTTGGGCATACTCCTTCCAGCGAGTTGGAGTCTCCGGTTTTTGATACGCAATTGTTGATAGTCTTTTTCAGCCATATCCCGAACTGCTTTTTTGTAAAACAATTCTTTTTTTAAAATATTTAAATCAGAATTGCAAAAACCCAGGGCATTATTTCCCGCATCCAGTCGGGAGGCTTTTGCTTGTTCCCAGGATTGTTTGAATTTATCTCGCTGCTTCATCAATCTATAAATCTCCGCTCCCAACTGATGCTCATTTTTTTTCAATTCCGAAGCATCCCGGCTTAAGTTGAGTCGTTTTACCTTGGGCAGTTTTCCTGTTTTATAATAATTCATCACAGCCAAAGACGCCTTGCCCATCTGCACACCAAATCCGGCTTTGTCTTTTATTTGCATTAAATCAAAAGTTGTAGTTGAATACGCAGTACCATTACATATATATCTGTTTTTGGGTTGCATCTCATCCCCAGGCTTAAACCCTCCATCGGTGATATTGAGATTTAAAGACAAGCGTCCGGCAGAACATCGATAAGTGCTGATGCTATAAATTTGAGGAGTCAAATTCTTTCCGTAAAATGCTAAAATGTATTCCGAGTCTCCTTGCAATTCGGCATTGAGTAAACCATTAGCCAATCGAAAAACCTGATGCTCATCCGGGCCATAGATACTCAAATATAACTGTGCATTGTTGGAAGACTTTACAGAACCCGATAATTTGGAGGGAAGACCCTGACAAAAAGCATTCGCAAAAATTAGTGTTGTAAAAATAAATGTAAAAATATATTTCATATAAAATTAAATTCTAAATAAATTTGCTTTCAGAAAATTAAAAACCGATAAAACAAAAATCCTATCTTTGTCATGCGGATCATTTTAATACAATTTCAAATATAATATGATAACATCTGTTTCTCCGGTTGATGGGCGATATGCTTCCAAAACAAAAAACCTGTCTCCTTATTTTTCAGAATACGCCCTTATAAAATACCGGGTGAAAATCGAGGTAGAATATTTTATTGCCTTGTGCAAATTACCACTTTCTCAGTTGTCTGGTTTTGACGAAGAAATGTTTCCAAAGTTGCGCCTTTTGGTTTCGGATTTTTCAGAAGAAGACGCGCTCCGCATCAAAGCCATCGAAAGGGAAACTAACCACGATGTCAAAGCCGTTGAATATTTCATCAAAGAAAAATTTGATGCATACAATTTATCCAAATTTAAAGAGTTTATACACTTTGGCTTGACCTCTCAAGATATCAACAATACGGCCATTCCTCTATCTATTTTGGAAGCTAACTTATCTGTTTTTTTTCCAATATTAGAAAATATCATCGAAGAAATCGAAAAATATTCAGAAGAATGGAAAAACATTCCCATGCTGGCACGAACGCATGGCCAACCTGCTTCTCCTACAACTTTGGGAAAGGAGTTTCGGGTTTTTTCAGTACGACTGAGAGAACAGTTTCGGCAGTTAAAGGCAGTTCCGAATTCAGCGAAATTTGGTGGTGCTACCGGAAATTTTAATGCGCATGTGGTGAGCTATCCTCAGATCGATTGGGTAAAATTTGGAAATGAATTTGTAAGCAGCTTGGGCTTGCAGCGTTCTTCCATCACCACCCAAATCGAACACTACGATAATATCGCTGCTCTGCTAAACAGCATTGAACGTATTAATACTATTCTTATAGATTTTTGCAGAGATGTGTGGACGTATATTTCTATGGAATATTTCAAGCAAAAAGTGGTAGCGGGTGAAGTGGGTTCTTCGGCGATGCCGCACAAGGTCAACCCCATTGATTTTGAAAATGCGGAGGGCAATCTGGGCCTGGCAAATGCCCTTGCTCATCACCTTGCCAGTAAATTGCCAGTTTCCCGATTGCAACGGGATTTGACCGACAGCACGGTGCTTCGCAATATCGGAATGCCTTATGCGCATAGCCTGATTGCTTACCAATCTATTTTGAAAGGAATGGGAAAATTATTGTTAAACGAGACCCAATTAAAAACTGACCTGGATAATAACTGGGCTGTCGTTGCGGAAGCGATTCAGAATATTCTTAGAAGAGAAAATTATCCGAAGCCTTACGAAAAGCTCAAAGAGCTGACGCGTGGAAAAGGAAAAATAACGCAGAAAGATTTATTTGTTTTTATAGAATCCCTGGAAGTTTCCGCAGAGATAAAATCTGAGCTAAAATGCATTACGCCTCACAATTATATTGGAAAAATTAATTTTTAATGTTTTACAAATTTAGTAATTTTTTGAATAGTTTCTTCCGGGACTTCTTCCTGCACAAAATGTCCGGCGTCATATTTACAGATAGTTTTATTGGTCAAAACAGATGTCCATTTTTCTAAATTGTCTTCCTTAATGAGTTTGTCTTTTGTTCCCCACAACACCAAAAAAGGCTTGTCTTTTATTTTGTCGATTTGCTTCCATTGCGCTTCGTACCAGTCCGAGGAACCCACCAGGGATTTTCCGATATTCCATAATCCGTACCTTGATTTTTTATTTGGGAATGGTTTGTAATATTGCTGATGGATTTTCTTATTGATTTTTTTCTTATTATAAAATGTGGATTTCAATAAATATTTCGGAGAGAAGTTTGTATTTAAATATATAAATTTACCAATTACTCCATGCAAAAAGGAATTGACTCTTTGGGCATTTTTATCCGAAGCCGTTTCCCAAAGCCAGGTATTAAACAAAACGATCCGCTCGATTTTTTTCGGATGTGCAATAGCATAAGACAATCCAATGGGACCGCCAAAATCATGGACGACCAGTGTAAAGGATTCAATTCCCAAGTGTTTTATTAAAATACTTAAATTTCTACTATGATCTTCCGGTCTTCCCGCAAAGTCCATTGGCTTATCCGACAATCCAAAACCCAGATGATCCAGCGCAATACATCTGTATTTTTTAGATAATTCTTTTATATGATTTCTATATAAAAAAGACCAGGCCGGTGTCCCGTGAACAAACAAAATCACCTCTCCTTCTCCTTCGTCGATGTAGTGCAATTTTCCTTCCGGCAAGTCGAGGAAATTTGATTCAAATGGATATGCTGTCTTGTCCAGCCATTCGGGTTGTGCTATTGCAATATTCATTATAAATATATTTAAAATGCTTAACAGTAAAATTTTCATCGAAGTATTCAGATTATTTTTTGAACACTACAAAGGTGCAGAGGTTTGGATTCAGAATTCTTGGTTTATACCAAGATCAAGTGACGAATAAAATCCCGAAAAGAAATTTTTTATGAAATAAAAAATCTGCGTCCTGTTTGATCTTGATACTTGCACTTGAACTTGAACTTGATAAAGCCCTATATCTTCACAGAATTGATCAGTTTGCTAAAATTTGTCGGATCAATACGGAGGTAGGCAGCCAAATCTTTCCTTGGAATTTGATTGAGTAAGTGCGGGCTTCGCTGCATGAAATTTTTAAAGCGGGTTTCTATATCGTAGGCCATCAACTCGGCATGTCGGATCAAAACGCCGGACAGAACAAACTCCGTTCCCTTGCGAAAAAGTGTGTTTAACTCAGGATATTCTTTTAGAAAATTGTTGTGCTGCTCGTAAGACAGCTTGAGCATTTTGCTAGGCGTAATGGTTTCTAAAAAAAACTTTGAAGGGGATTGAGTAAAAAAGGAATCCGGGACACCGCTGAAGGAGGGCGGATAAGTAAAAGCCATTATATGCTCTTTATTTTTATACAAAAAATAAGACTTCTGAATGCCTTCCAAAACAAAGTACATATTTTTTTGGGTTTCTCCCTCCGCAGTGATGATGGTTTTTCGTGGAAAGGAAATGGCTCGCCAGGATTCTGTATATTTTTTTAATATACTTTCTTCTACGGGATGAATGGAATTTAGAAATTCAGAAAGCATTTATATTATAATTTCCTTACAATGAAATTTGCGC
>JAHDCK010000054.1 GCA_020629915.1 Saprospiraceae bacterium | reverse complement strand
ACCAGCACGTATTTTTTACCGAAGTATTGTTAATTCAAAATCGCCTGAACAGAGTCCACCAGAATATCCGTCGCCTTGTCCGGCTGCAACATAAACTGCAACTGCATCCAAAGCGGAAACACCCCGCGCTGCCCGGTTTCCATCACCAAAGGAACCTTTTCACCCAATGGCCGACGATGCGCCACAGCTTCCCGATTCGTATAAACCGGCAGGATGTGGATTACAGGCGTAGCATTGTCCATCCCACGAATTGCTTCCAAAATGTGAAGCGCGTCGCCCTTTTCCTGATTTTCATATCCGTCAGAAATTAACAGAACGCAATCCGCCTTCAGCTCGAAGGCCCGGATCAGAGCATCCCCCAAATTCGTCACGCCATTGGCCTTTGGGTACTGCTGGTCTTTTTTATTCCCAACCGGAATTTCAATCAACTGTGCAGTGACTTTACCCAGTACCTTCGTGATGGCCAATTCCACAGCAGCGTTATTATACGCCCGGGAACCAAAGCCCACCATAGAATAAGATCGATCCGCAATGACGCAAACCTTTGCATCCCAGTTTGGAATCTGAGCAGCTTCTGCTTCAATCGCTTCCTGAATATTTAATTCATTAAAACCATGAACAAAATGCTTCTGGATATGCCCGACCAATACACCGGATTCTACCGTCACATCTCCACCAAACGTATAGGATCTTTTCTCCTTTTTACTAGCAGACAAACGATAAACCATGCGCTTGCTCATTTTATTATGGTAGGTATTTTTCAAACCCTTTACTACCTGTCGTGGCAGACCTTCTGCATGTTGCAGATTCTCCTTCACGCCCAGGTAATTCCCTACCACTGGCAAAGTCGCTTTCTCCAATTCATTAAACAGGAAAAGATATATTTCAGAAATAAATTCGCTGGTGTTATCCTCTTTGAATTTAAACAGATTTTTATTCAAATATTTATTTTCCCGTTCTGTTTTTTCGGTGCGCTTCAGGAAGTACACACAGGTCTGAGCCACTTGCTTTCCAAGTGCGTGTCGCAGGAGAGTTGCCAGAGCTTTCCGATGGGCAACGGCCAGTTTTTCCAGTTGCGGATACGCCAGAACATACCGACGAATCCATCGGGAAGTTCGCTGATTATTCACCTTGAGCTTGACTAGTTCCAGCAAGCCTTTGACAGCTTTCGCAGGCTTGATAAAAGGCAACACTTTTGCTATCAGCTGATCTTCCTGCCGCTTTTGTACCTTCGGAATGGGCTGACCATTGATTTCGGTTACAGCCAAAAGGCGCGTCATAATAGCCATGCTGTTTTCATCCCCGATATTAGGGAGATATAACAGGGAAGCATAAAGACGTCGATCCTGTTCCAGGAGCATATTGTGCTCTTTGGCCGTCAATTGCCGGTCGTTGACCATTAATTCATTTAGAATAAGATTTATTTGTTCTTTTTTCATATATAGAAATATAGTCCTTGTGGTTAAGACCAAAAGGTAGTTAATAATATTAGTTGATAAATAATAAGAGAAAGCTGTCTCTTAGGAATGGTGAATTAAATTATAATTGGGAGGGGAGCGTTGCTCCCGATATGAATATCCAAAACAGCGTTTTGGGATATATTTTATATAATATTATACTTAAAATAAAAAAGCCGGAAGCCTAAGCTTCCGACCAATAAGATAGGTGGATAGTTAAATGTTTACAAAACCACTTGGTAAGTGATCGCTATGAAAGGCGGTCCATAAGTAAACACCATCCAGTTCTTAATTTCTTTAATCTGTCAAGTTTGTTTTGTTTTCCATTGAAGACACCTAATAAACTGACATCAAGGGAAACTAGTTCCCGGGATTATATTTTTTTTATAAAACAGGGTAAAATTAATCTTCTTCTTTTTTGTGCGAAATATTCAAATCGCTGAGCACATATTCCAGAACCGGGTCCTCTTCCGGGTTGTATCCCTGTTGCAAATCATATCCCCACATTTTACCCAGCCCCTGCCAGTAATAGGCCGTCACGCCGCCTTTCAATTCTCTGACAACATTGTAACAAGGCACGCCAAGTTCCCGTTCTATCATTTTGACCAGGATTTTACCTTGCGTCTTTGTTAGTTTTTTAAGCGGCATTTTAAATTCCTCTTCCAGTTGCTTTTGCAACTTTTTTATGTGCTTCTTTTTCTTTCTTTTTTTCAAATCCAGGGTGGCGTCTTCCAGCTCCCGGTAGGTTTTTATGGCTGTAACTGCATAGGGATAAACCTTAAGCGCATTGTATTTCATCCGTCTGTAATGTCTTTCTTCTCCTTTATTATCAAAACTTCTGGGACTGGTAACGGACATTTCATCCAATGTCGCCAATAAAATAGTATCCCCTTCGGAGATTAGAGCTTTGACAATATGGCCATCTATAGTGACTTCCTCTATTTTATCCTGTGCTTGTGAAAAAGATATACTACTTATCACAAGTACAAATATTTTCCATGTATTTTTCATAATATAATGGATTGGTTCGGTTTATAAAATCCAAATTTTGTTCCAAGCCTTTGGCACGAGCCATAATTTCAGGATTCTACTCCAACCGGTTTAACACTGTTTAACGCTTTGATAAGAAAAAACCGAAAAATGAGAAAAAGTTTTCAAATATACTTAACAGGTCCTCACTCTTTTATACACACCAAAACACATTATTATAACGTCTTAAAGGAGAATTAAGTCAAATTATGAGGCTTTTTTTGTAAAAAAAATTAGTTCTTTGGCAAATTAGTCAAAGAATCAAAAAAAAAACTAATTTTGTTTACAAACCCATTTTTTTAATTAAAATTCTATCTACTATGAAAAATGTGATGCTCTCCATAGCTACTGCCCTGCTGCTTTTGGTAGGAGTAGCTGCCTGCAATCCCGACGGGGGAATGCTAACAGAGGAGCAGGTGACATCTAAAGTTGACGAGATGACTGCTGCCAGAATCAATGAAATTGATTCTATCTCAGCTATTACTTGTCCAGAACAACAGGAAGGTCTGGTACAGTCCTTAGTTGATTCTTTGGTCGCTGCCGCTCAACCTGAAGAAGACGAAGGGAAATAATTTTCGTCTGTAATTGTCCGAAAACTCGGTTTTTTTTCACTTAAAATTTTATAAAATGAAGAAGACATTTTTGCTCTTAGCAGGCTTCTGCTTATTGACAATGGTGGCCTGCAACAATGCTGCCTCCATCGAGCAAGCTGCTAAACAACTGGAAGAAATAGAATCCATTGTGGATCAAAATGCCGCAGAATATCAAGCTAAAAAAGATGCCGAATGCCGTGATATGGCGATGGCCTCTGCTGCTCCTATTGCTGACTCTATTCTTTTGGCCTCTAAAAACAAACCATTGGCAAGAGAGAAGAAGCCTAAGCGTCCAAAGCGTCCTACGCCGAAACCTACGCCTACGCCTACTCCTGCACCAGCGCCTGCACCGACAACCACAACGGCACCTCCGCCACCGCCACCTCCGCCACCGCCAAAGCCGGATTCAAAAACTAAGTGGGATAAGGTGAAAGGTGAAACGACCGGAGGAACTTCTGGTACTTCCAAGTCTAAGTGGGATAAGGTAAAAGGTGAAACCAGTGGTTCGACCACAACCGGAACTTCCGGGACAGGAAAGACGAGTACAGGAAAATCAAAGAGCAAATGGGATAAACTTAAAAAGAAGAAGGATAACTAATTTTGTTCTTTTAATGATAGAAAAAGAGGAGGCTGTCTCAAAAGAGACAGCCTTTTTTATATTCTGCCTGAAAGGAAGCCTCTACGGGGACCCATTGTTCTTTCATCTCAATCCATACTTCCTGCTTATCATTCTACACGAAAAACTATAAGAATAATCTCCATTATTTGTTCTATTTTCTTTCCTATACTAATGTTTCATAATTTCAGGAGACTTAAGCAAGTAATCAATTTAAACTGATAAGTAGAATGTGGATATTGTCTGGCATTCTAGTCCAGTTATTCGTCAGGCGAGACGCCTGACAGGGCGAATAGGCCTTGTCAGGCGTCTCGCCTGACAAGAAACACCGAGCTAGGATGATAAAAACCCCTGAAACTTATTTGGCAACACAAATTTGATTACTTGCTTAGAAAATAAGACATAAACAAAAAAAGCGGCTTGGGGAAAGCCCCAAGCCGCTTTTTCATGGTGTAAAAACACTCAATAGCCTTTTTCTTATTGTTTAGTTGCTTCTACTGAGCAGTTGAAAAACCCTGGTACATCGTAATCCATCGTCAGGAATCCATCTAAGTAGGTACCAGAACCTGTTACTGGCTCACCAAACAATTCTGTTCCTTCTACAACTTCAAAGTTTCCACTACCCAAGGCACGACAGGTCACACTTAATCCAGAGTTCCCAAAATTCGTTATGATAAAAATATCTGGTGCATCCTCTACACTGGAAACATCGATTGTATTAGAATAACTATCTGTTGTTGGAGGATCAGTAGGAAATTCCGCATCAATACAAGACTCATCTACATTGTAAGAGCCCAGATACTTATCTCTCCATTGTTGATCGCAAAGGTCTCCTTCATATCCGTCAAAGCAAATACAAATACCTTCGTCACAAGAAGCATTGTCTCCACAGCTAACATCTTGACAAGGATCATTTTCACAACCAGGTAAGATAAGTACACAAGAAAGCAACGCTACCGACAGAAACCAAAAAAGATTCTTTTTCATAGCAAAATAATTTTTAAAGTTAAAAAAATGGGTCATTAGCATACAGGTGAAGACATGAGTCATTTACCTGATAGTAAGTTAAACTGCCTGCAAAACTAATGTTTTATTCTAAATAAACATGAAGTGTTTGCAAATAGCAAATTAAAAACTATGCCCTGGTGATAAATATTTTGGGCACTGTTAATTTCGATAACAGTTGTTAACTGGAGAAAATTTAAAATTGTTGCTTGTTACAAAATGAATTAAATATCAAATTTGCAAAAAACAGGATTGTGTGTCAGAAAGGATAAATACAACTTCAAATATACAATTCCTATTGTATTTCCAGAGAATTAGACGTTACTTTTCCCAAAAAGCCACTTTTTACACGAAAACGCTTTTCCCGTCAGGCGAGACGCCTGACGGGCGAATATGCCTTGGGCGTCTCGCCTGACAAGAAACACCGAGCTAGGAGGAAAAATCCTCGAAATTTTCGGCGATTAAATTTGACTACTTGCTTACTTGAATCTAAGAAGCTGTTTGAATTTGATCTTTTTTTAATATTAGGTCTCTTTTTGTCTTACTCTTCGGCTATTTTTTCGTCCATAGCTTTGGCTATGCACTCAAAAATGACCCTCGATTAAAACAAAAATAGCCTATAATATTTTAAAAAACATAAACTCAAACAGCTTCTAAGAACTACTATTTTTTAGTTTCGGAAATTTGTTTGAGCAAGGCTTCGGTTTCGGAATAATCCTCATCGTATTTTTTGGCCAGGCGTATTGCTTTTTTGGCTTTGCATTTGGCTTTTTTGTCTTCGCCCATTTTATGATAAACGGAAGCAAGTGCATCATAGTTAAGATAACGCTTTTCAAGTTTGCAGGCTTGTTTGGCCCAGCCGAGAGCGAGTTGGAGTTTTTCCGGATCATCCATGACTCTGGAAAAGGTGTAGGCGATTTCGCTCAGCTCTCCGGCGTCAGTGGATGGAAAATTTTTGAGGTGTTCGATTGCCGCATTGGCATAACCATCCCGATCTCCTCGTTGCCGATAGTAATTCATTTTATAAGAAGATGTCAATTTATCAGCCCGGTCAGGATGCACCTGCTGGAAGATTTTTTCGGCTTCTTCGATGGTCGTTGTGCTGGCTTGTAATTTTTTATTGAGAAGGGCTTCAATTTTTCCATTGACTTCATTGGCTCCTAGTACTTCAACAAAACGCTCCTTGTGTTCGAGCATAAAATTATACGTTGGAGAATCGGCATTTTCCATATACCCATGAATAAATCGTATATTTTTTTCGCTCAACCAATCGTCTTGTGTATTGAGATAAGCGGCTACAACAGGCAGGTGACTTTTATCTGCTGCGATGAATTTTGCTTCTATATATTTTAATAAAAATTCGGGGTCGCGATCTCCGTTTTCATATCGGTCATCCATAGCGGAAAGTCTGTTTTCCGGGCTGAGTGCTTTTTCTCCGAGTGCGATCATTTCTGCATCATCCCGGTAGCCTGCTTCGCGGTGCAGGACTTCACCTTGTGGATTTACATATAAGAAAGTTGGGAATGCTACAATTTTATATTTTTCAGCGAGGGCTTTTCCTTCGCCTTTCTCCATATCCATTTTTATAGAAACAAAATTTTTATTATAAAATTCTCCTACATTTTTGAGCGGAAAAACTTCCTTGTCCATTTTTTTGCAGGGGGCACACCAGGTGGTGTAGGCATCAAGGAAAACGAGTTTATTTTGTGATTTGGCTTGCTTTAAAACCGTTGCCCAATCCTCCTTGACAAATTGTACACCTTCTTGTGTTTTACCAACTAAAAAGAAACACAATAACACCCAGCAAAAAAATAGTTTTTTCATATCTGTTATTTGTTTGGAATAAAAAAATCAGGCTACTATACGCAACCTGATTTTTATTATAATAAGAATATTAAGACAATAATTGCTTAACGATAGAAGAGATTGTCTTACCATCAGCTTTACCGGCAAGTTGCCCGCTGGCCATACCCATAACCTTTCCCATATCCTTCATGGAAGTGGCCCCGGCTTTTTCGATAATTCCCTTGAGGAAGTTTTCGAGATCGGCTGCGCTCATTTGTTCCGGCAGGTATTTTTGGATGATTTCGATTTCTTCTCTTTCGATAACGGCCAAATCTTCACGCCCTTGTTTTTCATATATATCTAATGAATCCTGGCGTTGTTTGACCAGTTTTTGCAACATTTTAATTTCGGAAGCCTCGTCCAGTTCTTTACCACTACCATCGGTCTTCGCCAGAAGAATAGCAGATTTGATAGCGCGGATAGCTCGCAATTTGGCTTGGTCTTTGGCTTTCATGGCCGCCTTGAGGTCGGGCATGATTTTTTGTTCTAAACTCATATTTGTGTTTTTGTGAAAAAATTAATCTATCGCAAAAATAAACCTTATTTTTTCAAAAATAGTTCGGGCGCATTTTCACTCGAAATTAACTGTTTTTTCCCTGACCTGTTTCCCAAAATGGTGGTTTTTAAATATTTTGTACCTTTTTATCATGAATATAATCAAATGGTTAGGGATTTGGGTTAGCGTGTTTTGCTTGCTAGAATGCCTGAATGCTCAGGCGCAAGTTCTTGATAAGGATACAAATGAACCCCTCGCCTTCGTCCACATTCTCCCCAATGGCCAGGCTCAAAACGGTCGCCTGACCGACATCGACGGACGCTTTGATTTGGATTTCCCGGATGGAACGGATAGTTTGACTTTTACCTATTTGGGTTATGCGCCCCTTACTCTTTCTCTTATTTTTATAAAAAAAGAAAAAATCATATTATTAAAACCCAAGGGCGTTGGTTTGCCTGAAATCGTCGTTCTACCCGGAGAAAATCCCGCCCATCGAATTATAAAAAAAGCGATAAGCAACAAAGACAAAAACAACCCTGAAAAAAATTACAATTTTAAATATAAATCCTATAATAAATTTGTCACCGACCTCGAATTCCACAAAGAAATATACGAAGATAAAGCTCTGGGCGGGTTGTTTGGAAAATTTCGGGATAGCAGTCTGACCCGTGCCAGAGCCAATGCCCTGGAGCAACGCCTTGACAATTCCTACCTCATGATCATGGAATCCGTCACCGAACGGCAGTTTTCCCCACCGGACAAAAATAAGGAGATCGTCCTCGCCAGTCAGATTTCAGGCATCGAGGAACCAGCTATTTCTGCCCTGGCGACTTCCTTCCAACCCTTCTCTTTTTACAGAGATTATATTTTTTTAATAGATAAAAATTACATCAATCCTATTTCAAAAGGAAGTATTCAAAAATATTTATTCCAACTGGAACCCGACACGCTTTTTCAGGGAAGAGATACCATTTATAAAATTAGCTTTCGCCCGCGCAAAGGAAAAAACTTCAATGGACTTACTGGTATTTTACATATAAATACAAATGGTTATGCCATACAAAATGTCCAGGCTGAACCCTATCAGGCCACCGCCACATTTTTGAAGGTAGAACAGCAGTACCAACTCATAGACAACAAACAGTGGTTTCCGGTGCAACTCAATTTTGAAATGAACTGGAAAAACGGGCCTTATGCTTTTGTCAACACCGTCATCAATGGCCGGAGCTATCTGGAAGATATTAAAGTGGATATTGAAATTAATAAAAAAACATTTGGTGCTGACCAACTCACCAATGATGAAGCCGTTCATGAACGCACGGAAGATTACTGGAAGGAGGAACGCATCCAACCGTTGACTGACAAGGAAAAGGCTACTTATATTTTTATGGAGAAAATGAACAAGGAAATGAATCTCAATTTTTTCTATAAAATGATAGAAGATGTTTCTGCTTACCAGCAAATTACGCTTGGCAAGATTGCACTGGACTTACCTCGTTTTTTATCGTATAATAATTTTGAAGGATCGACTTTTGGAATAGGAGTACATACCAGCAAAAAGTTGTCTAAGAAATTTTCGGCAGGCGGATATGTTCGCTATGGAGAATTAGATAAAAAATATAAGTATGGTGGCGATGTTTCTTTTAAATTTTCACCTAAAATTGATGGATGGATAAAACTATCCTATCAAAAAGATCTCCGCGAACCCGGTCAGGTTTATGAACCTGTTTTTCCGATCAATTACGTTTGGGTTCCCGGATCATTTCAGCGCAGTTTCCAAACTCAACTCATGGATGAAATGGAATCCTATCGGCTTGAGCTTGGCCTTCAACCCCTTAATTTTACTCGTATATTATTTTTTACACAGCAAAATAAACACACGCCATTATATAATTATCAATTTGAAAATGCTTCTCCCGATTTTACTTTTTTTGAAACGGGGGTGCGCCTGCGATGGGCTTACAAAGAACAAACCGGACGCATCAACGGGGCCCGTTTTATTTTAGAAAGCCGCTACCCAAAAATATTTTTGACTTATACGAAAGGATGGGATAACTTATTGACGGGTCAATTTGATTTTCATAAAATAGAATTTGCGACGGCGGCCAGTTTCCCTACAAAATACTTTGGGCAAACGACTTTGTTTTTAGAATCCGGTTTTGTATCCGGTACTCTCCCCTACTCCAAATTATTTAACGGCAACGGCAGCTTCAGCCGAGATGAACCTTTTTTGATTTGGAACACTTTCCAAACCATGCGGCTCTACGAATTTATCAATGACAAATACATTAATTTGTTTATTTATCAGGATTTCGGAAATTTAATATTCAATTTTAAAAAATGGAAGCCCCGATTCCTGCTCGTCCAGGGCATTGGTTGGGGAGATTTGTCCAATCCGGAAAATCATCGGGAACTGGAATTTCAAACCCTCCAAAATGGCTACTACGAATCCGGGCTTATCATACAACAGTTGCTACGTTTTAAAATATTTAATATCGGATATATTGGATTTGGTGCTGGTGGATTTTACCGATACGGTCCCTATCATCTTCCCGAACTTTTAGATAATTTCGCACTAAAAGGAAGCGTTAGTTTTTCATTTAATTAAGAGTATGCCTAACCTTTGGCCTGCATATTGATCTATATTATAAATTATACTAAATTTAGGTACTCGCACGGGACAGTATGAAAAGAATAATTTCGTGGATCGGGCTTTTATTTTGGACTTCGGTTTTGGTTGCACAAAGCAATCCCGGGACGGAATTGCCCTTGCCTGAATTTTCTCAGGCCGCCGGATTTTACGATAGTGAAATCAAGATTTCCATGACGCATCCACACCCCAATGCGCGCATCTATTTTACTATCAATGGCTCCATTCCTAAAAAGAATGACTACAAATTTTCTATTCCCATCACTTTGGTCAGAACAACAGTTATCCGTGCTGTAGCGGAGGTGGATGGGCAGCGATCCGGGATTGCTACCAGCACTTTTTTTATCAAGGAGCCGCACACGGATTTCCCCATCATTTCAATTTCATTAGAACCCAACCATCTTTTTCACTACGAGTATGGACTGTTTGTCAAGGGGCCGGAGGTGATTGATGATGGTAGAAATACCGGGGCGAATTACTGGAGCCGACGGGAAGTCCCCATGCACACGGAGATGTTTGAATCGGATAAAAGACGGGTGATAAATCAGCCGACGGGCTTTCGGGTATTTGGAGGGATGAGCCGGCAGTTTCCACAAAAATCCTTCGCCATTGTTGCAGATAAAAACTATGGGAAGAAGCGGCTAAAGCATACCATTTTTCCGGATAAACCGCTTAGAAAATTCAAGCATTTGATCCTGAGAAATTCAGGGAGTGATTTTGGTAAAACACAATTCCGGGATGTGCTGATCACCAATCTTGTCAAAGATGAAAACATCGAAGTACAAGCCCACCGTCCGGCACTTTGTTATATCAATGGAAAATACTGGGGATTATATAATATACGAGAAAAAATAAATCGCCACTTCATTGCTTCCAATAATCACATGGACAAGGACAGTCTGGATCTCATCGAACATTACAAGGCCGTGAAGCGGGGAACGCGGGATCATTATAAAGAAATGCAAAAATACATGCACGAAAATGATATGAGTAAAAAAGAGCATTTTGATTATATTAAAACCCAAATGGATGTAGACAATTTCCTCATCTTACAGGTTATTCAAATATATATTGATAATAAAGATGCCGGTGGAAATATCAAATTCTGGCGGTCGCAAAGTGAAGATGGATTATGGCGTTGGGTGTTGTATGATACGGATTGGGGATTTGGTTTACACAATAAAAAAGCGTATAAAAATAATACATTAAAATTGCATACAGCCTCCAATGGCCCGTCCTGGCCCAATCCGCCCTGGAGTACGTATAACCTAAGACACTTATTAAAAAATAAAACATTTGAGCATCAGTTTGTCAATACAATGGCCGATGTAATGAACACGGCTTTCGAGCCGGATCGGGTACTGAACCAAATCGATTCCTTCAGCAATCGCCTGATGCCGGAATTGCCCCGCCATTGGGATCGCTGGAATCTCCGGGAGAAAAACTTTAACCGCCATGTAGAACGCATGAAAACTTTTGCGGTAGAACGCCCACCGATTATGCGCCAACATTTGGATCAAATGTTTAATACAGGAAAGCAAATTCTGGTACAACTGGAAGCGAAGGAAGGCGGGAAAATTATATTAAATAATCACGTAACTGTAGATGAGGAATATTTTAGTGGCGTATATTTTAAAAATTATCCTATAACGATTGAAGCGGTGCCTCACTTTGGCTATAGTTTTTCTCACTGGGAAAATATTAAAGACAAAAATATTCCTAAAAAAACAATTCAACTAGAAGAAGAAACCTTTTCCGCAGTGGCCGTTTTTAAAAGAACGGGTAAGGAAACCGTAGAGCGGATCACTATTAATGAAATATGTAAAAATCATCCACAAGCAGGTGATTGGATGGAATTATATAATCCGGCTGCTCAACCGGTCAATCTTCGGGATTGGGTTTTTATAAAAAATAATAAAACTTATTCCTTACCGGAAATCATTATTCCAGCCAAAGAATACGCCGTACTCGCCCACCAACCAGAGCAATTCAAACAGCAGTTTTCAAATACGAAAAATATTTATGCGCTTCCTTTTAAAATCGGCGACCAGCTAATCGTCGAATTATTCTCTTCTCGCAAAAGGCTCATCGACAGTGTAGGTTTTCAGATACGGGATGACTTGCCGAAGGATTCTTCCTTTACCTTAAGCCTGACCAATCCCTTGCTCAGCAACAGCGACCTTAGCAATTGGGACATAGAAATGGGCGAAGGAACACCGGGTCTGCTCAACAAAAATTTTGTTCCTATTTCCAAGCCGGGAAGCGGCCGTCGCTCTTGGTGGATTTTTGGCTTGATTGGAATCGTGCTCTTGGTTTTTGCCTGGTTGTTTTACCAGCAAAATCAGGGGGATTCGCCTGGGGTTCAGGATTGATTGGCTTAACAAACCTGCGACCGTGCATTGAATATATAAGATAAAAAGCATTTTCGACCGCAGCGCGGTCGCAGTATTTTTCAGGGTAAATTGATATAATATAGAAGATTGCAAAGGAAGAAACAATCAAATTTTATCATATAAAAAATCAAAAACATATTCATGTTTATATTCTATCTCAAAAGCTTTTAAAAAAGCCAAATATTCCTCCCTAAATGTTTTCGTCCGATGATGTTCTTCTTGATTTTTAATATAATCAATAATTATACCTTTCGCCCTGTAACCATGTGAAAAAACACCGTATCCTCTCTGCCATTCAAATTTAAAGGAGGTCAAATTTTTATCTTTAATATAAGCAGATGATGTTTTTTGAATTTCTCTGACAAGGTCTTCAATTAACTCTTTCCCATTATAATCTAAGAAAATATGAATATGATCTTTTGCTCCGTTTACTGCTAAAGAAAAATGTCCTCTTCTGTTTATAGTACCTGAAATATATTTAAATAATTCCCCTCGCCATTTTTTATCCAACAAAGCCTGCCGGTTTTTTACGGCAAAAACGATTTGTAAATATACTTTTCGATAGGTGTTTGCCATTTTTGATATATTTTAAAAATATAAATATACAATTCTTTTCTTTAAAAAAATTGGTTTCTTAATAAACTTAAAATAATGCGACCGCACTGCGGTCGGTTGCTGTATTATCCTTTCTTTTCTAACCTACTGCGACCGCGCTGCGGTCGGTTTTATCCTTTTAAGCCAAAAAAAGACCGCTCAAAATCTGAGCGGTCTTTTTTATATACGTAAAATTATTTATTATCCTTATTATTATTTCTGTTATCGCCTTTATTATCATTCCGGCGATTATTCCGGTTGCGCCTGGAATTTCTAGGCGGCCTTTTCTTTTTATTGCCGCTCTTATCCTCCGAACGATTTTCCGGTTTTTTCTTTTCCGTTTGTCCGGCATTATTACTTGGCTTGTCCGATTTTGGTTTGGGTTTCGGTTTAGGTTTTGGCTTCCCGCCCTCTCTTCTTCTCGAATCTCCCGAACGGGAATCACGGGACGAACGGCGACGGTCGCCTTTCTTTTTATTATTTCGGCGACGTTTTTTCTCCAGGGGTTTCAACTCAATTCCACCCGTAACATCTGCAAATATTTCCACTTCCTTATCCTCATCAAAGTCCGGTTCATCACCCAGGATGCTAATGTCGATCAGGTCCAAAGGCTTCTCCCCTTTTTTATTCATTTCCAAAATTTCCCAAACGCGCTTGACATCCAACTCATGAACCTTTATCGTTCGGCTGCCTCTGTAGATATAATACATTTTTCTTTTAAAAATATCCATTTTTAAAAGAGAAGCCATTCCTGCTTGCGTATGTAACTCATCTGCATGCTTCGGAAAATCCCGTAAAGCATCCATATAAGAATCCAATTCAAAATTCAGGCAGCACTTCAGTCGTCCGCATTGACCGGAGAGTTTGGATTGATTGATAGCCAGATTTTGATACCGAGCCGCTGAGGTCGTCACCGATTTGTAGTCTGTCAACCAAGTCGAGCAGCAAAGCTCCCGGCCACAAGGACCCAACCCACCAATGCGGGAGGACTCCTGCCGCACGCCAATCTGCCGCATTTCGATTTTCACCTTAAATTCTCTTGCATAAGATTTGATCAGTTCCCGAAAATCTACTCGACCTTCAGCCGTATAGAAAAAAGTAGCCTTGCGTTTATCGCCTTGATATTCGATGTCGCCGATTTTCATTTGGAGTCCCAGCGACCGGGCGATGACCCGCGATTTCACCAGCGTTCTTTTTTCCATGCTCCTGGCCTCATTCAATTTCTCTAAATCCCGCTCATGCGCTCGACGGATGATTTTATGCACAACCCGATCTTCTTTCGTCCGTTTCTTTTTCATTTGTAAACGAACCAACTCTCCCGTCAGACTCACCCGCCCGACATCGTAACCCGTCTTGGATTCTACGACAACCAAATCACCCTTCGCAAATCGAAAGTGCTTGTCTGTCCGGTAAAAGCCTTTGCGGGCTCCATTTTTAAAACTGATTTCTACAATATCAAAACTACCGTAATCCGGCAAATCAATATCTGATAACCAATTATACGTATTTAGCTTGTTGCAACTTCCAGTTGCACAACTTCCTTTATTTTTACAGCCCTTGGGCGTATCTCCGTCCTTCGTCGTCAAACAACTACATCCTGAACATCCCATTTTTATATATTTTATAAAATTTTATTAAAATTAAACCCTACACCAAAGCAGGTGTTTTTCTTCTTAAAATCTGGTGCATCTGAATAGACATATCTAAAAAAAGCACCTTCGGGTTGGCGTTGCGTTCAACGTAACCCATCGTCTGGCTCAGCAACTCGGCAATCAACTGAACCTGATCCAGTTCCATCACCTTCGTCATATTTTGAGCCGTCGTTTTTTCACTATCTTGTAATCGGCAAGGCTGGTTGGGATTCCATTTTACAGAAAGATATTCCCGCATAAAAAACAATCCGTATTGCAACCATTGCTTTTGATTTTCTCTTCCGATTTTGGCCATTTTTTCTACCCACGGGACAATCTCCGGCCCCTGCCCCTTGTAGCACAAACGCATCCATTCTAAAAATAACCGCGCATTATCATTTTCTTTATTCCCGGCCAGGCGAATGGCTTCATTAAAATTTCCACTAGCCAATTGTGCTACCTCCAACGCTCTCTCCTCCGCTAATCCCAATTTTTCCATCAATCCTTTTTGCACGGCTTCATCCGCCAATCGTTGCACCTTTACGGTTTGACATCGGGATAGAATGGTATTTAAAATCCGCTCGTCATTTTCAGCGACAAGCAAAAAAAGTGTATTCTCCGGTGGCTCTTCGATCAATTTTAGGAGGCGATTTCCTTCCTTCCCCAGATACTCCGGCATCCACATGATCAATATTTTATAAGGAGCCTCAAAGGTTTTCAAGCTCAGTTTTTTTACAATATCCACACACTCGTCCTTGGTGATATTCCCCTGCTTATTCTCCGCTCCGATAAACTGCAACCACGCATTAAGATCGCTGTATGGATGTTGCAGAAAATGCTCCCGCCATTCTTTTAAAAAATGCGTACTGATAACTTTAGAACCCACAGTTGGATAAGAAAAATGCACATCCGGGTGGATGAGTTGGCTGGTTTTGCGGCAGGCATTGCACTGACCACAGGCGTCCCCGTCCTGCCGATCTTCGCAGAGAATGTAGCAGGCAAAGGCAAAAGCCAGGGCGAGTTTGCCACTCCCTCCGGGGCCGAGGAACAGTTGAGCATGAGGCAGCCGATTGGAGTCAGCCATTGCCTTCAGGCGTTTTTTTATATCATCTTGTCCGATTACATGACGGAAAAGCATGCCATTCGTTGTTGCGATGCGGCAGGATCGTGGAAGGTTATTTTGCTAAAACATCCAAAAGATTTTCATCAAATGGACTGGCCGAGGGCGGAAGAACATCCAGTAGTTCTCCATTTTTATCTAGCAGGAATTTTTGAAAATTCCAGGTAATGGTTCCATCTCGCTGTTGTTTTTCGGCGGCTTTCGCCAAATATTGATAGACGGGATGTTTATTATCGCCTGTGACGTGCACCTTTGCGGTCAGGGGAAACGTCACGCCAAAGTTTCGGGTACAAAAAGAACGGATGGATTCCGGGGAACCGGGTTCCTGGCCTCCGAAATCATTGCAGGGAAAACCCACGATGGCTAATTTATCCTCAAATTCCTGATATAATTCCTGCAATTGTGCATATTGTGGGGTATAACCACATTCAGAAGCCACATTAACTATTAAAATATATCGGCCTCTGAAATCCGAAAAATCTATTTGTCCTCCCTCTAAACCTTCTACACTAAAATCGTAAATTGCCGGCATCTGTTTATATTAAGTTTATAATTTCATTTATATTCTCGTAAAACTTTCGAGCCGCAGGTCAAAATTACTAATATTTTAGGACAAATGCTTGAAACCTTTACTCCTGCATACTGTTTGATTTTAAAATAACGCATTTTATTATGAGAATTTCCGTTTTTCGCAAGGCACATTTTAATGCAGCACACCGATTATACCGGGCCGATTGGTCAAAGGAAAAAAACGAACAGGTTTTTGGTCTGTGTTGCAGCCCTAATTATCACGGGCATAATTACGATTTGGAAGTGCGGGTCACGGGTGAAGTTGATCCGGAAACGGGATTTTTAATTGATTTAAAAGTTTTAAAAGAGATAATAAAAAAACACGTAGAAGATCGATTCGATCACAAAAACCTCAACCTCGATGTAGAGGATTTTAAAACGATGAATCCCACCGCAGAAAATATCTGCTTCGTCATTTGGAAAATTTTGCGGGAGCAACTGGATGATAAATTTGAGCTGGGCGTCCGCTTGTATGAAACACCCAGAAATTATGTAGAATATCCGGCATAAAAAAGAGGCTGCTTTGTTGGCAGCCTCTTTTTTATAATATTTTAAAAATTCTATCTAAAACTTCTGGAAGCGGGTCGTATGCATCACTTCAT
>JAHDCK010000053.1:8042-16625 GCA_020629915.1 Saprospiraceae bacterium | reverse complement strand
CTCGCCTGACGGAAACCCGAACTAGAATGCTTAGCAAAATCCACATTCTATTTGTCGGTTTATTTTGACTACTTGCTTAATTCCCCATCAAAAAAATAGTCGGCTTTTTATGCAAATCCGGCCAACCCTGCTTTTTCCATTGAGCAATAGTTTTCGTTTTAATCAGTTGATCCGGGCCGGTTATATCCGAGGCGATACAAAAATGAAGATGAGGAGACAGTGCCTTTCCAGCATCCTGAAGGAGAGCATTATTGCGGTAAGGCGTTTCCATGAAAATTTGAGTTTGTTTAAACTGCTTGCTACGTTGCTCCAATGATTTTAACTGCCGGATTCGCTCACCTGATTTTACAGGCAAGTAGGCAGAAAAGGCAAATTGCTGTCCGTTGAGTCCTGAAGCCATCAGTGCCATGACAATGGACGAAGCTCCACCTAAGGGAATCACTTCTAATCCCCGTTTATGGGCCAACCGAACCACTTCCGTGCCCGGATCGGCAATGCCGGGGCAACCTGCTTCGGAAAGGATACCGATGGATTGACCTTCCGCTGCCGGATCGAGGAATCGGGGAATCTCTTCGGGCAAAGTTCGTTTGTTGATTTCAAACAAAACCATATCATCGAAGGCAATATTGGTTTGATAAGCTTTCAGGAAGCGGCGGGCCGTTTTCGCTTTTTCTACTATAAAATATTTTAATTCTCTTACAATTTTTAAAGCGGACTCAGGCAAAACATCTGTATGTGTTTCACTAAGCGGAGTGGGTATTAAATAGATTTTTCCCTTATTATTTTTTGACATAAAACAGGTTATTCATTTAATTTTCAACAAAGTAATCTCATTTCTCATTACTTTTGCCAACTAAAATATCACAAAAAACATCTTCATTTTAAAATACATAACATGAGATATAAAATCGCTCTCCTTCTGATGGGTTTCTTTGCCCTATCTGCTTGCAAAAGTAAAAAAGTTGTACAGGCTCCTATGATTGAATTTCGGGATTTAGACACAATGGTTGTTTCCTCTGCTCGCAAGGATAAAGTTAAGGAAGCAGATGATTACCAACTTCCAATTTATCATAAATCCCATGAACGCAAAAATGACTTGTTACACACTTCACTAGATGTTCGATTCAATTGGGAAAAACAACATCTGCTGGGAAAAGCTACTTTAAAATTAAAACCTTATTTCTACCCCGTTAATGAATTGGTTTTGGATGCGAAAGGATTTGATATTCATAAAATAGAATTTGGAGATAATTCTAATAAAGTAGAATATGATTATAATGGCGTTCAGCTTTTTATTGGATTTGAAAAAACGATTCTCCCCGGAAAAGAATATATTATAAAAATAGAATATACCGCAAAACCCAACGAACTGGCAGCCGGAGGAAGCGTAGCGATTGCAGAAGAAAAAGGCTTATATTTCATCAACCCAACCGGTGCCGATGCGGAAAAACCAAAACAAATCTGGACACAGGGACAGACCGAAGCCAATTCCTGCTGGTTCCCTACGATTGACAAACCCAACGAGCGTTGTACCCAGGAAATGTTTATAACGATAGAAGATAATTTTGAAACGCTTTCTAATGGATTGCTAAAATCTTCTAAGAAAAACAGCGACGGAACTAAAACGGATCACTGGGTGATGGATCTTCCTCACCCGCCTTATCTTTTTATGATGGCGATTGGAGAGTATGCAGTAGTAGAAGATGCCAAGTGGAAAGGTAAACCCATTAATTATTACGTGGAGCCAAAATATAAACCCTACGCCAAGGAGATTTTTTCTAATACCATTCCCATGATGGATTTCTTTTCGGAAAAGTTAAAAATGGATTATCCCTGGCAAAAATATTCTCAGGTGGCGGTTAGGGACTTCGTTGCCGGAGCCATGGAAAATACAACGAGTTCCATCTTTGGCTCTTTTGTGCAAAAGACGGATCGGGAGTTGATCGATAATCACAATGAAAAAATCATTGCTCATGAGTTGTTTCATCATTGGTTTGGCGACCTGGCTACTTGCGAAAGCTGGTCGAACCTCACCTTGAACGAAGGCTTTGCCAATTACTCGGAGTATATGTGGCTGGAATACAAATACGGAAAAGACGAGGCAGATTATCACATGGTGGCAGAGTTGGCCGGTTATGTTTCTCAGGCGCGTCGGAGTCCGCATCCGCTGATTCATTTTGCTTACAACGACAAGGAAGATATGTTTGATGCGCATAGTTATAATAAAGGCGGACTGGTATTACACATGCTAAGAAATTATGTAGGGGATGAAGCTTTCTTTACTGCTTTGAATGTTTACCTGAAAGAGCATCAGTATTCTACTGTAGAAGTTCACGATTTGCGATTGGCTTTCGAGGAGGTGACAGGAATGGATTTAAATTGGTTTTTTAATCAATGGTACCTTAGCTCCGGCCACCCAAAACTGGATATTAAATATGATTATTTACTAGATGCGAAAAAAATGATCGTAACGATAGAGCAGACACAAGACCCGGACAAGCATCCGGCTATTTTCCAGCTGCCTCTTGCTATTGATTTATATAAAAATAAAAAAGCCACGCAGCACAGCGTTTTTATGGATAAGCGGGTTCAGTCTTTTGAGTTTGACTTGCCTGAAAAACCAGACTGGGTGAATGTGGATGCGGATAAAACACTGCTTTGTGAAAAAACAGATAACAAAGGCATGGATGCATTCATCGCTCAGTATAACGAAGGGAAAAATCTTTGGGATCGCTTGGAAGCCATTCGTTTTTTGGGACGTTCTTACAAGGATTCCCGGAATGCGCATCGGGTTTTTGAATCTGCAATTAAAGATCCGTTCTGGGCCATTCGTGCGGAAGCATTGGAGACGCTCATTTTGAAAAAGGATGATCCTATTTTAAGTCAAATAGAAAAAATGGCTAAGGAGGATCCGAACTCCTTTGTTCGGGCAGGTGCAATCCGGTTACTTTCTAATATAAAGGATAAAAAATATGTGGAAACGGCTAAACAAGTCCTGAAAGAAGAAAGAGCTTATCCGCCTATTTCTGCTGCAATGAGTTTGTTAAAAGAAAAATCACCGGGAGAAGCACTTAAAGTAGCAGAGCAAATGAAAAATATTGATAATATAAATATGCTGGGAAGTGTAGGAGAAATTTTTGCAGCGACTAAAAATCCAAAATACCTGACTTTCTTCGAGGAAAACTGGAATAAAATATCCGGGTATCGGTCTATTTCCTTTTTTGCGGAATACAGTAAGTTGCTGACAGAGGCGCATGAATCCCGTCAAAAGAATGCCGTAGAAAAACTGGAGAAGCTATCTATGAATCAGGCAGTGGACGGTTGGCGAAGGTTTGGATCAACGAAAGCCATTAATTCACTTCAATTATTTTACCTGGAAAAATCGAAAGCCGCTCCCAGCGAGGATAAAAAACAGGAATGGACGCGCGAGGCAGAAATTTTAGGAAATAAAATAAAGGCGATTATCAATGCGGAAACCAATCCAAGATTGAAACGAGCGTATTTGAATAATTTATAATTTTAGGTTAAAAATAACGATTGTTCATAGCCGTGCGGCCCATATCCATCATGCCCTGTTTGGAGGTATAACCAATTTTGGAAGTAATAATGCGCCCCTGAGGGGTAACGCAAATTAAAGTAGGCAGGGCATAAACGCCGTAGAGCTTTTTTAGAGCCGGGCCATTTTTCTGCGCGATATTTACTTTATAACTAATAAAATTTCTGTTAAAATACGTAGCTACGTCTCTGTCAGTAAAAACGCGCTTCTCCATCGTTCGACAGGGAGGGCAGCGGTCAGATGTAAAATCCAATAATACGAGTTTATTTTCTCTTTCCGCAATATCCAAAATATCGGAAAGGACATCCGCCTGGGTAAAGTGGATGGTATTGTTATCACCGGCAACGCTCCCGGTCGGACTATTGAAGGTCAGCATCCAGGATGCCAAAACGAGGAGTAGCATTTTCATAGTAGAAAATTGTTTATAAAATGAACTTAAATAACTGAAAAGTTCAGTTTGTTAAGGGGAGCGTTGTGCTCCAAATATACAAACAATAAACGTGCTATTTTTAAAAAATAGAAAGCCCAGAATGGGATAAAACGTGACAGGCAAAATTTGTCCCAAAATGGGAAGGCGGCAGGGCTAACCTAAAGCCAGTTTAAATAAAAGTTTTCTTTTTCTTGCATAAGTTTTTTGAGCTCTGGTGTTTTATCATCATACCCTATCAAATGAAGAAGCCCGTGTACCATAACCCGGTGGAGTTCAGTTTTTTCTGGGATATTCAATGATTGGGCATTGTCCCGGATGCGGTCAATACTGATGAAAATATCTCCTTCGATTTCTGTATTAGAATAAGGGAATGTGATGACATCGGTGTAGTAATCGTGTTGGAGGTATTGTTGATTGATTTGAAGTAAATATTCATCTGAGCAGAAAATATAGGTCAGGGTAACGAGTTTTTTAGACTCCTTTTCCATTACTTTTAAAAGCCAGGATTGAATTTGATTAGAATTTTCTAATTGGAATGAAATATCTTCAGAATGAAAATATAGGGGAATCACTTCGGGCATTTATACCTTGAATTGAATTTCAACGGTGCTGCCATTATCAGAGAAAACCACGAGATCCGCCAATTGCTTCATCAGAAAAACGCCTCGACCGCCAAGTTTGAAAATATTTTCAGGAGCTGTCGGATCAGGCAATTGATCGAAATCAAACCCAGGCCCTTCATCTTTTACGACAAAGGCAATCTTGGAAGGTTTCTTTTCTAACTTAATATGGACTTTTTTGTGGGTATCGGCGTTATTGCCGTGAACGATGGCATTGGTGACGGCTTCGGTCAATGAGATAAGCATATTGCCATATACTTCAGAGCTAACAGCGTAGTCTGCAACAACCTTCTCGATGAAGGATTCGACAATGGTTATATTTTTTGGATCGGAATGAATTTCCAAAGCCCTCTGATTAGAAGCCATTTTCTCTTAAGTGCTTGGTTTGGTGCAAAAATGCAGGTGTTTTACTCAAATATCAAGTAAAACACCCAAAAAACTGTCTAAATTATTGTTTTTTTACAAAAAACAGGTCAATTCCCCCGAAAAAATTTATTTCCCATTTTTCAGAGACTTGAAATATTCTTCTACTAAAAACTTATAATAGGGCTTTAATGAAGGCGAAACGGACTTATACATTTCAATTTCTGCTTCGCGCTTTTTGATATATTCTTCAAGTGCCGGCGGCATTTTGCGCTCCATTTCCTTTGCTGTTTTAGCTTCCCGCTTCTCTTCGTATTCGCGTTCCCGTTCTGCTTTTTCGTGTTTTAATAAACGATTCAGGATTTCCTGCTGTCGTTTTTTCATTTCATTCGTCAGGCGTTTATTGACCAGATCTTTTTCAGTTTTTTCCATTTGATCGATCATGTCCTGCATTTCTTTAGAACCTTTACCTCGCTCCTTTTTCTCCTTTTGCAATTTCTCCATAGCCTTTCGGATAGCGGCCTGTTGTTTTGCCATTTCTGCAAACTGCTTACTCATTCCGCCCTGACCTTTTCCTTTCTGCTTGCCTTGCTTTTTCATTTCCTGCTGCATTTTGGAGATTTGGTCATTGAGTTGTTGTTGCATTTGTCCCATGCCCGGCTTTGGTTTTCCACCTTTTTTACCTGGGTTCTGACAATTTTGACAACCGGACATCTGCTGCGCCATTTGCTGTTGCATCTGATTCATCACCTCGCTCAGCATCAAGGCCAAATCGTTCAGCCCGGTCATGGAGCGACGCTGATGCTCGTTGGCTTTGTTCTTCTTGCGCTCTTCCAATTGCTCGATACCGTCTTTGAGGTTGTGTTTGATCTCAGTTACTTTCTCAGTAACGAAAGATTCTATCTGGAACACGCGCTTGCTTAAGGCGTGCAAACTGTCTTCTACAATTTTAAAATCGTCCTTAATTTTAAATTGCTGCTGAACCTGTTCTACATATAAAGGTGTATTAATAGCTGTTTTTACAATTTCATCCATTACATCCTCCTGCTCGAAGGAAAGCGTCACGAGATTTTCTAACAGTTGACGCAGAGCTTCCATATCCTCTTCCATTTGCTCCTGGCTGTTTTGCTGCATTTGCTGCTCCATCTGCTGTGCCATTTGCTTCATTTTCTGGGAAGCACTTTTCTGTTTATCAGAAGCTTTCTGGTTTTGATTTTGTTGCAACTGCTCCTGGCTTTCATCCAGATCTTTTTCGATGTCCTCGCTTTGCTCGTCCATATCTTCCATATCATTGGGCGATTCCAGCTCTTCGTTTTTCTTTTCTATATCATCCAGTTTTTCCTGAATGTCTTCAAATTTTTCGTTGATTTCTTCCTGCTCTTTTTTCAGTTCTTCCTGGGACTTGGATTTTTCCTCTGTTTCCTTAGCGAGTTCTTCCTGGTCCTCTGCTAGTTCCTCCAAATCCTCGATAGCGTCCTGCATTTCCTTTTCCAGTTCGAGTTGCTTGAATAATTCTAACATTCTATCTAACTCCATCTCCAACTCCTCGTCCGACATTTCCATTTGCTCCAATTCCTCCATCGCATCCTCCTTGTTCAATTCCTGCAATAGCTCTTCCAGTTTTTGCATCATTTCCTTCATCTCATCCGTGATGAGGTCATCAAACATTTTCTGTATTTTTTCTTGCTTTTCTTCTATTTCTTCATTGGGCTGCTCGTACTCCTCCTGATTTTTCATGTTCTCCTCAAAATCCTTTTTCGCCTCTTCGATCTGCTTTTCGAGTTCTTTTTGCTTATCGAGGAGTTTTTGAATTTCCTCTTTATCCTGCCAATCGAGTTCTTTCTTTTGTAATAATTCTTCCTTCAACTCCTTCATTTCCTTTTGGAGTTCCTTGGCATCTTTTTTTGTTTTAGAAAGATTCTCCTTGATATTTTCGTTGTTCTTTTGAGTTGTGTCCTCAATTTCTTTTAAGGTTGGAACCTTGTAAGCCATGATATTCGTGCGGGCAGATTTGCTGCCAGATACGGCATCATTATCAAATACCTCGAAGTAATAGGATACATCATCGCCGGGTTTGAGATCGAGCTTTTCCAAGTCCCAGGTAAAATCATAATGCGTTTGCTTCGCATTTTTTTCCAATGCCATTGGGATGGATTGGGTAGAACCCATCGTATTGCCTGATTTTATCTGGTAATTAAAGGTCAGGGTGCGCATACCGTAATCATCCGAGGCATCTCCCACGAAGAAGAACAATTTGTCCTGAGTCGTATCCGGAAATTCTTCTACCTGGATAACGGGATATAAATCGGGAATGACATTGACAGAGTACCCAACAGAATCCGCATTAGACAGATGCTCATTGGAAACGTACACCATATAATTAGCATCCTTATAAAATCCTTTTTTAAGGCTAAAGAGATCTTCCCCTTTGCGTTTTAGCTCACTGCGATCTTTGAGGTTACTGAATTTCATTTCGATTTGATCCGTATGCTGTGCTGTGAAGGTCCAAATGATACTCGAACCCGCAGGAACAACTAAATCGCCAATGTTATTCAACGTTTCATTTTTTCTACCTGTATAAGAAGGATAAATCAGTCGGGTTTCAAATCCGCCGATATTGGGTTTCATTAAAACGTCGAGGGCATAGTCCTTGGATTCTACTCCGTTGGAGTTGAGTTTAAAATCCGTTGGTTTTTGGACATTGCTAAATTTATAAGTAAAAATATCTTTTCTCTCCTCGCTTGGGATCAGTTTATATTGATAATTGTCTATATCAATGAAAACTTCATTAGGCAAAATGTCCCCTTCCACTTGTACTTCCAAATCGTAATCATCGTGTTGGATAACGGTGAGGTCGGTTTCATTTATTTTAAAATGGAAAGGCGCAGGCCGTTCAAATTCTTTATCATTGTTGATGATTCTGGTTGTACTCGTTTCAATCAAATCTGAAGAAGTTAGCAGAATCCCTAACAAGAGCAGCGGTGGTAATGCGTAGCGCAAATACTTCCGGTTTTTATTCAGGTCAATGGCTTTTTTGAAAGGAACCGGGCGCAGTTCCGCAGATTTTTGGTTGATACTGGCGTTGATCAAAGCCGCATCACTGGCATTACCAGATTGCTCTTTGAGTTGAAGGATGTTGAGCAATTTATCTTTTACATTGGTAAAATGCTCCCCAATGATCTTCGCCGCTTGTTCGTGAGAGATGACACTCCCCAAACGAAAATATTGTAGCAGTGGCCAAAACACCCAGACACTCAAAGCCAGGCCACTTACTCCGAGGAAGGAATAGAACATCCCTTTACGGACAGAGGGACTGAAATAGAAATAATACTCTGCTACGGTGAACGCTAAAAACAGAGCGAGTATCAATCCAATACTGTAGAGGGTGCCTCTGATGAGTTGATTGACATAAAACTTCCGGATAAATTGATCCAGTTTCTCAATTAATAATTGGTAATTATCTTTTGCCATTATACCTGATTGACTTAATTTCTTAGAAAAAACTTCTTGAGTTTCATTTGAATGTTACAACAATAAGACGCAAAAAAGGTCTTGGAATTGTAAAATAGCGCAGTTTTGAGACGTGGAATCTACAATTTAGTCAAAAAACTGAT
>JAHDCK010000053.1:0-7942 GCA_020629915.1 Saprospiraceae bacterium | reverse complement strand
TTACCGGTAAAATAACCGTTAAAATCCCTGTTTTGTTCCAGCGAAAATTAAGCCGAGTTTTTTGTGGGAATCATGATTTTGTCTAATACGAAAACGGATCGCTAATAATCCAATAATAAAAACTCCAAAAATGCAATATGGTTAATCCAGTTAAAATAATATATTTTAATTTTAACTTAGAAAAGTGCCATCCGATAATCAAACTAAAGGGAAACAGAACAGAAATAAATCTTGGCATACTCATATTGGAACCCGCAGCGAGTGGAAGCAGTAAATTGATCCAAATTAATACCTGAAAACTCAAGGGGATTTTTTTATAACTGACAATGGCAAAGAGCATGAAAAAGACGACGTAGAATGACCGAATCTGATTGCGCCAGTCGCCCGTATCGAATAAACTTGTTAGTGGAAAGGTAAATTCTCTACTCCAAAGTTCCTGCACTTTGCTGAAGGCGAGGTAAGTACCCGTTTGCTCATATTGAAAAAAAGCGTAAATAATGAAAGTGAGAAACATGGGCAAAGCAAAGGATAAAACCGGGAGCAGGTTTTTTATTTTAATATTTTTATAATCAATATATTGTTCTAAAAAATAAATCAAAAAAGGCAGACCCATGATAATGCCATTGGCGCGGGTAAGGACGAGACAGGAGGAAAACAAAGCAAGCCAGTACCATAGTTTTTTATTTATACAAATAAAACACATCAAAAGAAGCGCTAAGAAAATCCCTTCGGTATAAATCATCGAAAAATAAAAATGAAAGGGAAATAACATCAACGCCAGCGTAGAAACATAGGCGATGTTATTATTTTTAAAATAATTCTGTGCAAGGAAAAAGAACAATAAAAAACCCAAAATAGATATAATAAAAGAAAAAATATTTGCACTGGAAATAAAATCAACTCCCGGCAATTTCATTCCAACAGAAATGAGGAATGGCATAAATGGGAAAAAAGCATATTTGCCTTGTTGATAATATAATTTCAGGTTGGGGTAAGCCCATTTGTCTAAGGAGATGGGTGTGTATTGATTTTCGGCAATGTCCTGATAAAACCCGGAATCGTTGCGATGGAATAAATGAGAAATTGTATATAAATTTTCTTTCTTTTCAAAATAGCGCGCCTTGCGTTCGTAGAGTTCCCCCTTCCCGAGCCAGAATGGAATACAAAATAAAAATATATAGCCAATTTTTAATAAAAGGGCAATTAAAACAATTCTAAAGATATATTTTTTACTTTCATTAATGTTCATGAGCTTCATCACATTCCCAAAGATAATCGGATAAAGCATAACCTTTGGTTTGCAAAGAATAATGCCACCACTCCGTGCGGATGGGTTTGAAGCCAAAAGACTCCATCGTTTCCTTTAGGAGTTTTCGGTTGGCGAGGATTTCGGCTGATAAATCGGTATAAGTATGGTGCGCCTCTTTGCCAAAGTAGTCAAAAGCCGTCCCCATGTCGAGTTCCTTTCCTTCCTTGTCCACTAATGTCAAATCCACGGCCATGCCTCGGTTGTGCATAGAGCCTTTTTCGGGTGGTGTGACGTAATTGGGATTTGGCACTTTGTCCCAGAGTTTTTGCTGGATGGGTCGTGGGCGGAAGCAGTCGAGCATTTTTAGGCCGTAGCCTTTGGGTTTTAGGTATGCCTGGATTTCTGCAATGGCACTGGCCACGTTAGGACGTAGCAGACAACGGCTGCAGTCGTACATTTTTTCCTTGACGAAATTATCCGTCGTCGCATATTTCATATCGACTTGCACGGAGGAATCTACGAGTAAAATGTCAGTCCATTGTTTGGGATCATAATCTTCTTTGGGTAAAATTTTCACCTCTTTTTTTGTAGTAGAATGGGGTGGCGAAGTGGTATCGGAAATGCTTTCCTGTCGGTCAGGCGACATAGGTTCGGGTTTTTCTGGCTGAGTTGTGTCGGCGGATTGACAACACCAAAATAAGAGACCGAAAAAAAGCATTATAGAGAGGTGTTTCATGGGAATATGCGGATAAGTTGTAATGTGTTAAGAAAATATTAAGGTCTCAAAAGGAAGCAGCATTTCAAAATATAAATCGTTTTTTTGGAACAACAATTACTTGTCATAGACAAATATTGTTAAAGGTTTTGTTGAGTTTTAGAATTGGATTTGAAAAGGGTAGCCCGCCAGGTTGCCCTTTTCGCTTTTTATAATCTAAACTTTTTCTGCCGATCCAATTCTCGTTTTGATTCCCTTTCCTTGATGGATTGACGCTTGTCGTAACTCTTCTTTCCCTGAGCCAGTGCAATTTCCAATTTTGCTAATCCCCGCTCTGAAATATACAAGCGCACCGGCACAATCGTAAACCCTTTTTCCCGCACCTTGCGATCCAGCTTTTTGAGTTCCTGTTTTTTTAATAATAATTTTCGCTCCCGGCGAGGCTCGTGGTTATTATACGTTCCGTATTTATATTCTTTTATATATAAACTGCGAACGAATAGTTCTCCTCTTTTAAAAAAACAATAGGCATCATTCAAATTGGCAAACCCGGCCCGAATCGATTTGATCTCCGTTCCCTGCAATTGAAGCCCGGCTTCATATACCTGAAGAAAGCGATATTCAAATTCCGCTTTCTTGTTTTTGATTTCTATAACTTTAGGTTGACTCATCTTCGGTCAAATGTACGGCTATTCCCCAACAATATCCACGTTAATGGATTGCGCCAGGGATTTTGATAATTCAATTTCTCCTTGTTCTAACTTGATTTTTATAAAATCCGTTCCGCTTTCTACCAAGTGAAAAGTGGTTCCTGGAAAGAGATTGAGTTCCCAAAGACGGGAGGTAATATTTTCATTGAGCTGCTGCTTGGAGATGATACCTTTCTTTCCGGGGAGCAATTGACCGAGAAAATGCTTGAGTAGTTTTCTGGTTTTTGGAATAGGCGAGCCGTGCGGATCAACCGTTGGATAACCCAGGTGTTCTTCCATTTCATCCAAAATATCATCCGTGAGATAGTGTTCCTTCTGCTCGGCATCTTCGTGGATTTGTTCTGTATTCAATCCGACTTGCTGCACGAGATAGGTTTCCCAAAGGCGATGTGCCCGCACGAGGCGATTGGCTTCCTGAATGCCCTTCTCCGTCATCGTGATATTTTTTCCGTCAAATTGAAGGACATTTTTCTTGGCGAGTAATTGCACATTGGCCTTGACTTTCGCCAACGGTGCACCCATTCTGTCTACGAGTTTTGAAAGGGATAAAACGCCTTTTTCGTGCAATTTTAAAACCTGCTTTAAAGTATCTTCTAAGAAAATGCGTTTTTGTGCATTTCTTTTATTTAAATATTTAAATAATAAACCTTTTTCAGGTGCAAAAAATACGGCGAGTAAATAAATGACCGTGGCGGTTACCGTCATCGCAGGACCGGGTGTGGTTTCAAATTTTATAGCAAGAATCAGACCCACCACAGCCGAGAACAATCCAATGATACCCGATAATAAAACGACTTGCTTGAGGCGATTGCTGAGGAGTAATGCCGTTGATGCTGGCGTAATTAACATGGCCACAACGAGGATCACTCCAACTGTTCTAAGGGAAGCTACTACTGCAAAAGACAGCAATAACATTAAGAAATAATGTATAATTTTAGTAGAAATACCCATCGTTTCTGCAATGACAGGCTGGAAAGTGGTGACAAACAAATAACGATAAAATAATATTATACTTAATAAAACATAAAAAGCGATCGCTCCGGTCAACCACAAGTCTTCATTGGCCACGCCTAATATATTTCCAAATAAAAAATCTTTTAAATCTAAATGTACTCCATGCTCCTGACTGATATACGAGATCGCCATTACGCCAATTGAAAACATAGCGGTAAAGACAATTCCAATGGCAGCATCATTTTTAGTGTTGACATTTTGTTGTATCCAGGTCATTAAGAGAGCAGAGATTAAGCCGGCTAAAACGGCTCCGATAAAGAAAGCTAAAACGCTATATACCCCGACAAAAATATAGGCAAAAACCACTCCCGGCAAAATAGCATGAGCCAAGGCATCTCCTATCATGGACATATTCCTAAGGACGATAAAAGAACCCAATACGCCACACATCACGCCGACGAGCGAGGAGGCGATCAAAGCCCGCAACGCCCATTCAGATTGCATTATTTCAAATAATTCATACATAGATTTATTTTTTTCTGGTGAGCAACGCCGGCTTATTCAAAATAGTTAACTGCCCACCGTAAGCTTTTGCAATATTCTCTTCATTGAAAGTGGCAATGGTTTCTCCTGCAGCAATCAAACGTTGGTTCAATAAAATAACATGGTCAAAATACTCCACCACTTTAGACAGGTCATGGTGGACAACGAGCAATGTTTTTCCTTCAGTAGCCAACCGCTTTAAAATCTGGACAATCTTTTTTTCCGTAGTAACATCCACGCCCACAAACGGCTCATCGAAAAGAAAAACATCGGCTTCCTGGCACAAAGCTCTGGCAAGGAACACTCGTTGTTGCTGACCACCGGACAGCTCTCCGATTTGGCGATTGCGCAAATGTTCTATCCCAACATCGCGAAGTGCTTCCAAAGCAATTTCATTATCCGTCTTGTCCAATCGCTCCCAGATTTTTTTGTGAGGATAACGCCCCATCAAAACCACATCCATCACCGTTGCCGGAAAATTCCAGTCCACATCTCCCTTCTGTGGAATATAAACCAGCTTTTTGCGGTTTTCTATGATGGGTTTTTCTTTAAAACGAATAGAACCCGAATCAATATCAATTAAACCCAAAATGGATTTAAACAAAGTAGATTTTCCAGCTCCGTTTGGCCCCAGCACGCCGTATAATCCACCTTGCTGAATATCCAGATAAATATTCGATAAAACCGTTTTTCGATCGTAGGAAACCGTAAGCCCTTTTACTTTTATGATGGTTGACATGATTACCCGTTCATTTTACGGATTATAAAAAACAAAAGACCAAGTGCCCCCAACCCAAGCAGACCAATCCACAACCAATTTGAGCCAGTTGCTTCTTCCTTCACTTCTGCCAGGACTTTTTCCTTAGTCAAACCACCTACAATTACATCAGTGTTATACTTAAGCATTCCGGTATAGGTTCCCGCAGGTGTTTCGGGTTCGCCCAACGAATCAGCAAATAATTCTCCTCCGATGTGAATGCCTTTATCTTTTGCAAACTGCTTGAGTAATTTTGGATTGATTGTACTTTCAATAAAAACAGCCGGAACATTTTTTTCTTCGATCAATTTCCCCAAGGCGATCATCGTAGAAGTCTGCACGTCCTCTTCGGTAGAAATACCCATAACCGATTCTAAAGTAAGGCCATAAGCTTTTCCGAAGTATTGGAAAGCATCGTGGGAAGTAATGACGATTCTTTTATCGTCCGGAATTTTATTGATTTGATTTAAAATGTATTGATGTGTTTCTTCTAGTTCTTTTTTATATTTATTAAAATTATTTTCAAAATCAGCCTTGTGATCCGGCATCAAATCGATTAGTGCTTTTTTTATGTTTTCGGCATAAACGATTCCATTGGTGGCATCCATCCAGGCATGGGGATCCGGTGAATTGGCGTAGCTATCGCTTTGGATGACTTTTACTCCCTCGGTGATCGTCGCTACTTTTGCTTTTGTTCCGGAGTTGGCAATAAGCTTGTTCAGCCAGCCTTCGAAGGTCAATCCGTTCATCAAAACCAGGTCAGCACTACTGACGAGTTTGGCATCTTTGGAAGTGGGTTCGTGAATATGCGGGTCACCGCCGATGGGTACGATACACAAAACCTCAGCGTGATCGCCTGCGATGTTTTTAGCCATGTCCTGAAGCATAGATGCAGTGGCCACAACTTTGGGTTTGGCGTTTCCTGTTGTAAAGAACAAAAGAGCAACAAAAAAGAAAATATATTTTTTCATGGAATTTAGTTTTAATTCAAAGTAGTTTTTTAAATCAAAAAACACTTTGTCATTCCAAACGGAGTGAGGAATCTTCTCTGGAAGTGAAAACTGGATTCCTACCCTTTTATCTAATAATTACATCAGGGTACCGGAGCCTGTTTCCTGGAGAAGATCTCTCGCTTTGCTCGAGATGACAAAATTATATTATGTTTTTATGATATGAGTCGTCACTTTGAATATGTATTTTTAAAATTATTTATTAATAAATAAGCTTTGCGCCACCTTAGCGGAGAGCACTAAAACTTTGTCTGGTTTAATTTTAATTTTTATAGAATTATCGAATGAAAATTTTTCGATTATTTTAATATTTAATCCAAGTTTAATATCCATAGCATCCAGGTGGGCGAGAAAATTTTTGGAATGTTCTGCCAAGCCTATGATTTTTCCCCTGGCTCCTTCCGGTAATTCACTAAGCAGGACTTTCTCTTCTACCTCGTAATTGCCCTCTGCATCCGGGATGGGATCACCGTGCGGATCGACCTTCGGGAATCCCAAAAAAGCATCCAGCCGCTCCACAAGTTCCGGCGATTGAATATGCTCCAGCTGCTCGGCGATGTCATGCACTTCTCCCCATTTGAAATTTAATTTTTTATATAAAAAAACCTCCCAAAGCCTGTGCTTGCGAATCAAATGAGTGGAAACCGATCGCCCTGAATCTGTCAGCCGAACGCCTTTGTATTTTTCGTAGTGCAGCAAATCCTTGTCCGCCAGTTTTTTGAGCATATCTGTAACCGAAGCAGCTGAGGTTTTCAGCGTTTTAGAAATAGCATTTGTACTAACCGACTGCTCTGCACCGGCATTTTTATAAATGGCTTTTAAGTAATTTTCTTCAGTTTGACTGAGCATTAAAAAACTAATTTTAAACAAATGTACGAATTTTTTTTAGACTTGTCTAAAAATTTGTTTTTAAGTAACGAAAGATAATAGCAGATTATTTTAAAACAAAAACCTCCTACCCAAAATACCGCAATGCCAAAAACATAGATCCAAATCCCACCATATAACCACCCCAAACATCCACAGGCCGATGCGCATTTAGGATCATACGAGAAGTGCCGACAATTCCGGCGAGTAAAATAACGACCATGAGTAAGTGACGCATAGAAATAGAAACGGAATCAAAAAAGGCAAAACAAAACTGTCGTAACTGTAATTCAGTCCGGGCAACATACAAATGACCACCATTCCCAGCAAGCCGCCCATCCCAGTCGTGTGCATACTTATTTTAGAAAAAATATTGATGAAAAAAGCCATGAAAAGGGCGATGGTCGCACCGAGGGTAAAGAGCTTGAAGGCGTGGGGAACTTCCGGGTTGGATTTTAAATTAATAAAAATCCACAGGTAAAAAACGCCCGTCGCCACGTAGGGAACGATGCGGTGCTGCTTATCTTTTAATTCTAAATCCGGAACAAAACCCAGCACTTTCATCAGGAAAACAATAAAGGCCGGAATCAAAAATGTGTTGTAAACAATATTAAAACCCAGCGGCAAAATATTGGTTTGATTCAATCCGCCAAAGAGGTAGGGATTGATGAGTAACAATAACAAAAAGATGTAGGTCAACATCAAGAGCGGATGAAAAATATAAGAAATGATTTTGGCCATTGTTTTCATACCGCAAAATTAAGGCTTATAAATTAAACAACCTCGAAATCGTAAATCCCAATCGAAATTCTCCATCTGCCCAATTGGAACGGGTGTAGGGAATGTAATCGGTTTCCATGATGCCGGTCGCATTGGTGAAATTCACCTGGAAGATATGCCCGCCTGTATCAATTTCCAATCCAATGCCAAGCGGGGCATAGTAGCCGTTTTCTGAGGTACGCAAATCGGAAAAAGGCAAAGTCGCATCCACGAGAATACCAAAGACCTTCGTCATTTGCCATTTGGCTGCGGCTCCGATGCTAAAAATGCCATTTTCATCATTGTGGGCAACGAGGTTGCGATGGGTGTAGGATGGAATGATTTGCAGGGCAATCACATCTCCAAATTTTCTGGCTA
>JAHDCK010000498.1 GCA_020629915.1 Saprospiraceae bacterium | reverse complement strand
AAATTTACTGTGGAAGGAATTGGAGAGTTAAGAATAGATAATGTAACCCTGGAAATTTCCAATGCGCCGCTTCCGGTGGAGTTGCTTAGTTTTACAGCTAAAAAAGGAGAAGAAAATGAAGTTTTGCTGGATTGGGTTACAGCATCAGAAGTCGATAATGATTATTTTGAAGTACAGGTAGCCAGCGGTGAACGGGCTTATGAAAATGGCGATTATCGCATTATCGGGATTGTAGACGGATTCGGTACCACCAATTTTCGCCAAACCTATTCTTTCACCGATATGGATCCCTTAAAATTTGAAAATCGATACTATCGCCTTCGGCAGGTAGACTTCGATGGGGAGTTTGAATATTCGCCCACGGCTATGGTGCCCTTCAAACAACCGGAATGGACGGTTCGCGTTTCTCCCAATCCTTTTGTAGAAACAATCTACCTGGATATCAAAAGTGAAAAAGATGCAGCAGCAGATATTTTGGTTTCAGATAGTTACGGAAACGTTTTAGTTTTGTGGGAAACGGAGGTGCGAATGGGAACGCAACGCCTGGAAATTCCATTCCGAGGAAGATATATGCCCGGTGTTTATTCCATCCAGGTCAATATAGATGGTGTGACAACTCCCGCAAAAGCCGTCAAAGTAAATGAGTAACAATTGTAAAAAATTTTACAGGAAAATTTATTTCAAGCCTGATTCGTTTTAAGTAAAGGAATAATCCTTTATTTTGCTTAAAAAATTGCTATGAATAATTTTATTAAATACATTTTGACCGCTTTTGCCTTCCTCATTCTTTTTTCTACAACGTTGGAAGCCCAGCGGGATAGGGCGGAGGAAAGAGAAGCTTTCAAAAAACTTCCACTCAAGGAGCGGCTGGTTTTAGGTGGAAATTTTGGTTTGGGTTACGCAAATGGCTTGAATTTAAACATCTCTCCAACCCTAGGCTACAGACTCACCCCAGATGCAATTGTGGGAGCTGGGATAATTTTTGCTTACTATGGAAGAACTGATCGAAATTTAGATTTGAGAGCAAGAAACAGCTCAGTTGGAGGACGGTTATTTGCTCAATATCGTGTGATTCAAAATTTATACTTACGTTCAGATTTTGAATATGAAAGATTTCGATCAACAACTGAGGTGATTTCAACAGGTGTAGAAGTAGGAGAACCTTTTTCCAGGAGTTTCCCTGCATGGCTGGCAGGTGCAGGATACAGTACTAATTTTGGAAGAGGTCTGGGTATGTCAATTGAAGCTCTTTATGATATTTTATATGATCCTAATATTTCTTATTATCCTTCACCTTGGCGAATACGGGTAGGAGCTGGTTATAGCTTCGGAGGATAGGTGGGTTTATTATATAAAAACAAAAACAGGCATTGCGAAAATCATCGCAATGCCTGTTTTTGTTTGGATCACCTCAATATTTCGTTTCAACGATTATTCCATAAAAAAAGCGATTGCAGGGGGGCTGCAACCGCTTAATCAGTGTGTAACAGATTAAAAAAAGAAAGGATTTTCTTCTGCGAGTTCTTTAGGGTCGAGTCATATCTAATACTAGAAACGACGGGTCTTAGACTTAGCAGGGGGAGAAAACACTTCTTTTCCGAGGGTGATTGTCATAATGAGCAATACACCAATGCCTAATACTTTTAATACTAACATAACCTATACTTTTCTTTTTTAAATAAAATAAAACACGGTAAAACTACTTTTCGGAAAACAATTATTGTGTCGTTATAGGGTTAAACGTAAATTTTCCCAAAAAGATGCCTTCGTAACATAATTTTAACACTTTGTGCCAGCCAAAAATTCCCTTTTCTTCAAATTCCTGAAAAAAATTTAAAAAACTTCTAAAGTTTATTTGACATTTCAAGTGTAACCCATTACCTTAGCAAAATATCACTAATTTGCGACAATTAAAGCATTTAATGATAAAATTTGTACGCAAATATTGGTCATTCTAAAATTCCATTAAATAACTGCTTTTTTAATAATAAATAGATGAATAACATAGTCACACAGCGATTTATCAAGTGTCATAATAAACTGAAGGAAGAAAATCGCATCCGATCCAGCCGCCAATTTGCGATGTCGCTGGATTATTTACCTCAAAGTTTAAGTGAAATATTGAAAGGTCGCCGAGATGTAACTATTGAACTACTACGCAAGGCGGTGGACGTTTACAAGATAAATCCGGTGTATATTTATACCGGAGAAGGCCCTATGTTTATGAGTGAGGAAGATCACAAGAGCTTTCGGGTGCTGACGATTGTGACAAACGCCCAGGACGACGAGCGCATCGTTCACGTTCCCGTTCCGGCTCAGGCTGGTTATGCGGGAGAAGCTACCGATCCCACTTTTATTCAGGACTTGCCCACTTTTACTCTTCCGGATTATAAATATAAGGTAGGAACCCATCGCTCCTTCGATGTCGCAGGAGATAGCATGGAACCCACGCTGTTTGAAGGAGATAAGGTAGTTTGCAGTTATTTGGAACCCACACTTTGGGAAACTTCCATAAAAGACAATTACGTTTATGTCGTTGTGACGCGTGGAGATGTTGTTGTAAAACGAGTAGAAAACCAACTCAAGAGCAATCGGCAGTTGATGCTTTTTTCTGATAATAATTATTACGAACCATATTCTGTAAGCA
>JAHDCK010000497.1 GCA_020629915.1 Saprospiraceae bacterium | reverse complement strand
TTCCCTAATTCTACAGAAGATAAATCTGGAAAGTAATTATAATTAAAAAAATAAAATAAAAAACGAGTTATAATAAAAATAAGCAGACTTAAGCCCAATCGAAGGAGCAGGGCGCGCAAATGATCCAAAGCGACGATCATTAACCATTAGGCTTGAGGATGTACTCAATCGTATTGTCTCCAACGGTTTCCTGGACTTTCAGTTCATCCTTAGTCAATTTTATGATTTCCCAGACCTGAACCGTATCGTGAAACTCTGGCGGAGCTTCTCCAAAAATGAGGGCGATTTCCTGTTTGTCATTTCTAAATTCCCAATCACCGTCATACCGATTGACATAAAAGGTGGAATCACCAATGACCCGTTCGCTGATAGAAAAACGATTATTGTCCGCAAAACCAATTGAACTCAATCCGTAATTCAGGGTATTGCTTCCCTGGCCGCAGGTAATATTCAGGCCATTGCGATACGCCGCAAAATATCCCCAACTTCTCTTGATATTTTTATCCGGACTACGGAAAGTCATGGCCGGGCCTTCCTCATACTTTTGGCAGGAAAATAAAAATGCTAAAACCATTAAAAACGTTCCTATCTTTGTAATTGTCATTTCGGTTATTTTACCTGCAAAAATATAAAATTTCTTCAACACCAAATGCAACACCACTCCTTACAAACCTTAAAAACGGCCCATGTTTATTCTCTGGGTGGAATATCCGAAAATACGAGAAGTTGCTGGATTTGTTGTCATGGGTATGGGCAGGCTGCTTCCTCTTTTATTCATAAATTTAGCCATCTGGCTGATGATCGGACGCTTTTTCTGGCACCGGAGGGATTGTCCCGTTTTTATTTCGGTGGGTTTGATGGAAAGATCGGTGCCTCCTGGATGACCAAGGCCGATCGGGAAACCGAAATTCGGGATTACTGCAATTGGATAGGCATGGTTTACCAGCATTTTATCCCGGTTTTAAATTCCAGAGTACAAATAAATCTCCTCGGTTTTTCTCAGGGTGTAGCGACGATTTCCCGGTTTATTTATTATAAAAAACCCATTTTTGATAACCTGATTTGCTGGAGTGGTTCGCTGGCGCACGATATTCCTTATTTAGAATTAAGGGAATATTTATTGGATAAAAATTTATATTACTTGTATGGAAACCGCGATCCTTTTATAAAACCAGAAAATATCGAACAACTTAAAAAGCAGATCCGACACCACAAACTGGATTTTGATATTCGGGAATTTGATGGCGAGCATAAAATTGACAGGCAGGTATTGGCAAGTCTAGCCGGGGAGATACACGTCTGATAAGTTTATCCTTACTTTAATTTTACTTTAATTGTCGCAATACTTTCAAATAATTCCTTTAGAAATTCTAATTTTACAGGTGTGTTGTTTTTAGAATTTTAATCAAACGAATTTTTACTATGAAAAAATTATTACTTTCCTTTTTTGCTGTTGCTTTTCTGGGTGTTTTGGCTCAGGCACAATGCAATGAATTGTTTATCTCAGAGTACGTCGAGGGTTATGCTAATAATAAAGCTCTTGAAATTTATAATCCAACGCAATCCTCCATCAATCTTGGTGAGTACGCACTCGCCCGTTTTAGTAATGGAGCAACAAGTGCACCAGCATCTACCCCAAGCTATGTAGTACAATTACCTAATGAAATGTTGGCTTCCGGTGAAACTTATGTCGTCGTCGTAGATTTAACTGAAGTCACCGAAGCGACTGTTTATTCTCAGTTTGATAAGCCGGTTTGGAATGGTTATATGGTGGTCGATACGATTTTTGATCAGGTGACTGGTGAGCCAATTCTCGATATGAATGGAGATATTGTAATGGGCGTTCAATACGATAATGGTGTGGCTTTGTTTGATTATAATGAAACCACTTACTATCCGGAGTACGATTTGCAGGGAAAAGCCAATGTTTTCCTTTGCCCGGATTACGATGTCAATCGCACTATGTATTTTAATGGAAATGATGCAATGGCATTGATCAAAGGAACTGAAGTTAGTACCACTGGAGATAACCTGATTGATGTGATTGGTGTTATCGGAGAAAATCCAGAGACAACCATTGAGCAGGATGCCTGGGTTGATGCAGACGGAAGTTGGTTGACTAAGGATAATACCATGATCAGAAATGCAGATGTTACTCAGGGTAGAATAGATCCTAATGAGATTGTTTTTGCTGCCGGAGGTACATTTGTGGGAGACGGATGGACGTCCTACTGGAAAAATGACTTTAGCAAACTCGGCTGGCACGAATGTAACTGCTTGTCTTCTTCTACCACAGATTTGAATACGATTGATTTCAATGCTTATCCAAATCCGGTTTCGGAAAGTCAAATTACTGTCGAGTCAAAAGAAAATATATTTACAGTTGAAATATCAAATGCAATGGGACAAATCGTTCAGTCCACTGCGCATAACGGAACACAAATACAGGAAGATGTTTCTGCTTTGGCAAAAGGCATGTACTTCCTGACTGTTCACTTCAAGGACAATCAAAAATCCGTTAGAAAAATTATTATAGAATAAAATTCAATAGTCTATTCTTTCAATGGTACAATACTATAATTATAACTCAAAATAATTTATATAGTATTGTACCATTGTTGTTTTTAATTATTGAACAAAAACCAATTTTAACA
>JAHDCK010000052.1 GCA_020629915.1 Saprospiraceae bacterium | reverse complement strand
GTACAATGGTACAATGGTACAATGGTACAATGGTACAATGGTACAATGGTACAATTAATAAAAAAAAATTATACATAATTTAAAAAGCGAAGGAAGGTTTTTCCTTCGCTTTTTTATTTTTACTATAATATATTATGAAATATTATTATAATCCAAATCTGGAATTTATACGAACTGACTTTCAGGGGAATGAAAAATATGAAGGAATATTTACGATGGGCGGCAAACCCGTTCAACCTGATTTTAAAGAAATCCTTAAATGGCAGGTGGGAGGAAATCCTCAGCGTAAGGAAAAACGAGCAGATAAATTTCAATTGCAATGGCAGGAAAACAATGATATTTTTAAAATAAAAGAAAACTGCATTGTCTGGTTGGGTCATGCCGGATTTATGATCAAGCTGGATGGAATGACTTTATTGACGGATCCGGTTTTTGGTCATTTAGGTGGATTTATTCGGCGGAAGGTGAAAATACCTTACGAATCAAAATATATGACAAATGTAGATTATATTTTAATGTCGCATGGCCACCGGGATCATTTTGATGTGGCTTCCCTAAAAAAAATATTAAAATTAAATCCGAAGGTTGAGTTTTTAACAGCATTGGAAATTGGGCAGCAACTCATCCGTCCCCTTTTAAAACACAATCATTTTCAGGAAGCAGCCTGGTGGCAAAAATTTAATATTCCTAATAAAAATATAGAAATAATTTTCCTTCCTGCTCAACACTGGAACCGCCGTGCCCTTTTTGATTTCAATAAACAACTTTGGGGCAGTTTCATTATTCGTACACCAAAGATTACAATTTTCTTTGCCGGGGATTCTGCTTTCATGGATTTATATCAGGACATCGCTAAACACATAGGGAAAATTGACATTGCTATTTTACCTATTGGTGCCTATCGGCCAAGTATTATTATGCAGAATGCCCACATGAACCCGGAAGAAGCTTTTAATGTTTTTAATATATTAAATGCTAAAACTTTCATACCTATGCATTATGGGACGTATGATCTATCAGATGAACCGATTGGAGAACCGATTCGATGGCTTCGGCAGTTGTTTGCAGAGCAGCAGCATGATGGACTGATGGAGCTGGGCGTTGGAGAGATTTTTTATTTTTAATATTTTAAAAATCTACCCGCATAAACCTTTCCTCCGCTTTCTAATTTTATAAAGAAAATACCTGCGCCGGAAAACTGTAGTTCTAAAGCACCATCACTTGTCGCTCCTTCCTGCACCACTCGTCCTACACTATCATAAATCATATATTTTCCGGATTGATTTACTTGCAATTCTGATGTGGTGGGATTTGGGAAGAGGGTTAATTCCGAGGTAGCTTTAGGTGTAAAAGTATTGACCGGAAAATTGCCACAAATACCATCGGGTGTCCAAAGGCCTTCGAATCCACTCTCCGAGAAAATAGACCAACGCCCTTTAAACCCACATAAGGGCCACAAAGATTCAGCGTTAGTCGCATCATAAACAGGGTTTAACTCGCAATTACTTTCACTGTAGAAACTCATATCAAACAATTGTTGAATTTCATATTTATTTTTTTCATTTGGATTATATAGATAACGATAATCATAAACAGATGCATAATGAAACCCTGGAAATGAACTCGATTTTTCCAACCATTTGTTCATATAAACCAAATCATATATAGTCTTCCTATCTTCATAAAAAAAAGTATCACTTTCAATCCCTTGATCTCCCAAATAATTTTGATATCGAACACCATTATATTTAAAATAAAAAGAATCAAAAGAAAGCCCTACCTCCGTAATTGTATCAAATCGTGTCCAAGTTGAATTAGTTCCTTGAAAGTCACCAGAGGAGCCCCTAAAATATAATATATTTCCTGGCTCTAAAGTGACAGGATCAAAAAATTCATAGAGGTTGGGTTTTTTAAAACCAGTTATAATTGAATCTTTTACTATTCCTCTTAATTCTAATTGAAAAAAAGGAAATCTGTAATTATCCCACTTAGTTAAAAAAGATATATTTGGAAAACTTATCAAACCATAATTTTTACTCAACAAAATTTCCAGCCCATTATAATCTAAAACATCGGATTCTATAATAAATGTTTTTACACTATCTGTTATTCCTAAAAAAGAATCCTCCTCAATTTTTGAGCAGGTGATTTGTACAGTATCCGTGGCTTGCCAGGTTGTCCCCACTTCCACCTTCGGAAGAAAAACAAATTGCCTGGGATCGTCTGGATCATTTAAATAATAAAAAACAGAATCCGATCGCATCTCATATTTATATATAGGAAAAGTCAAACTAGAACTATATACAAACAAATGCTCCTCCAACAATGGATCTAAAGAAAAACAAGTAGAATCTACTTCATCATAAGGCAACTTCTCCGTAAAAAACCGATGCCATTCTCCTTCGGGTGTCACCTCAATGGAATCCACTTTATAACTAAATATTTCATATTCGTCTGGAGCAGTTTCCTTAAAAAAATGGGACGTTTGATTGTAAGGAAATAAATCCCATTGTCCCAAAAGTACATTGGTAAAAGAAAGGAAAAATAAAAAGAGGAGTATTTTTTTCATATTATAAAATTAATTCTACAATATAAAAAATACTCCTCAAAAAATTTTATTATAACAAAAAATTGTCTTTAATCTTACAATAATTCCGAGCAGGAATCATACAAATCCTTCCACCCTTTTCGTTCCTTGACCACCGTTTCCAAGTACTCCTTCCATACGGCAGCATCCTGAACGGGGTCTTTGACAATCGCCCCGGTCAGACCAGAAGCCAAGTCCTTTGCCTGTAATTTGCCATTGCCGAAATGCGCTGCCAATGCCTGTCCGCTGTTGATAACGGAAATGGCTTCCGCAGTACTCAAGGTGCTTCCCGGTGATTTTAGCTTCTCGCTACCATCTTCGGTCCGGCCGCTTCGCAGCTCCCGGAAGATGGTGACGAGGCGTTTGATTTCCTTGACGGGAACGGCCTCCGCAGGCAATTGAAGGGACTGCCCCAGCTTGGCCACCCGGTGCTGAACGATCTTTACTTCCTCTTCCAATTTATCCGGCAAAGGCAAAACCACCGTATTGAATCGGCGGCGGAGGGCACTGGATAACTCATTCACGCCTTTGTCCCGGTCATTGGCCGTGGCGATGACGTTGAAGCCTCTTTGCGCTTGCACCTCATGGTTAAGCTCGGGAACAGGTAGCGTTTTTTCAGATAAAACAGTTATTAATGTGTCTTGCACATCAGAGGGAATCCGGGTCAGTTCTTCTACCCGCGCAATCTTTCCATCCCGCATCGCCGTCATCACGGGACTGGCGACAATGGCGCTTTCGCTTGGCCCTTCTGCCAGGAGTTTGGCGTAGTTCCAACCGTAGCGCAGAGCATCTTCGCTCATCCCGGCCGAGCCTTGCACGAGCAAAGTTGAGTCGCCGGAAATGGCGGCAGCGAGGTGTTCGGAAACCCAGGTTTTGGCCGTGCCGGGAATGCCGATGAGGAGCAATGCGCGGTCGGTCACGAGAGTGGAAACGGCGATTTCGATCAAGCGGCGATTGCCAAAATATTTGGTTTCGATTTCGGTTCCGTCCTTGAGTTTGCCACCCATAAGATAGGTGACGACGGCCCAGGGGGAAAGGTTCCAGTTGGTCGGACGTTCGCGGTCATCCGCCTTTTTTAGGGCTTTGAGTTCGTGGGCGTAGGCGGTTTCTGCATGTGGGCGAAGTATATTTTTTTTTGTTTTTGACATGATTTATTTTTAATTAAAATTTATATACAAATTTTTTAATTGAATTTAAATAATTAACTTTCGAACTTTTAAAAACAAAAAAACAGAGTTGTCATTCCGAACAAAGTATTATATGTTTTTGTTTAATTATACTAACTTTATTTTCGTCGGGTAATTATTAAATTTCAATAAATAAAATATTGTTTTCATATTGGAGTCAATCGTTTTTTGTCAGGCGAGGACACCTGACAAAGCCCTGTTCTTCGCTTTCGTCCAATTTGTTAGCTCCCTCAATCCTCCTTCCCCAATTCCTCTATCATGGCCGCCCGAAATTGCAAGGCATTTAAAAACTGCTCGACATCTTTTTCCCAACTTCCCCAAATCCTCGATCCTCTCGGCCAATCATCCTTAATTTTTTGATATAATTTTGGACTAGATTTGTACCCTGCATTTTTAAGGATGCCCCGGTAATGCCAACCATTCCAGTAACGGGTCGTTTCGCTATTGAGCCAGGAGCGGAAATTTTTCAAAAAGGCATTGGTTAGTTTTTCACTCCAGGGCTGGCTTCCCGATTTCATCATCACGGCTGCCGGATGATTCTCTTCCAGCAATCCATCTTCCTGAACGAGGCTATTGATACAAAACTGGTTGAATAGTTTATCAGAAGCGGATTCCAGCAAAGGCAAAATATTGATCTCACCCCAACTGCTGTTGTATTGTGTCTTTTCCCAGAAGTCTATCAATGCCGCCGACCAGTTTTCGTCCTTGTATTTTTGCGTGGCTTCCAGCAGAGCCTGCACGAGCAATTCTGACCAATCGCTTTCCGCAATCATATCTAAAAATTTCGCAGGTTTTATTTCAAAATGCTTCTCCCAATTTGAGGGTGGAATGGCTGCTACAATTTGCCCCAAACGCCCGGCCTTCACGCCTCCCCGAAACCACTGCGAACGCGGATCAATTCCATCCCGAATCATCGCATCATCACATCGTTGCGGCAATTGAATTTCCAACTTCTTTTTTCGGAGACCGCTTTTTTTAATTTGAATAAAATGAATACCTCTTTCAAACATACGTTTTACTAAAGCAGAATCAGGCAATAACGACAAAACCCTCGCTGCTTCTTTACGCACTTCTTTCCGACCATCATCCAGGCAGGTTTCTAAAAATGTTTGATCCGAAATGGACAAACCTATTTCCAAACATTTTATATAAGCGATTTTACTTTGATAAGTTTCTTTTTTCCAGTTATTGTTTAACAGGTGCAATGCTGTCTCCGGATCAACTGCTCGTATATTTCGCAAAAGATGTATGCGATCTTTTTTTATACTTAAATCCCAAAGGGAAGGATCGGATAACACATTTAAATAACTCCAATCCGAATTTTGTTTCACCAACCACTCTCCTCTCGCGCCCATGGTCTCCCGAACCAAAATGAGTTCCTGCTTATTTTTACATATTTGAAAAATTTCCGGTAAACGATCTTCCGGCAAACGCTTTCCCACTTTGGCTAAATGATAAAGAAATTCGGGCAATGCTTCTGTATACATTCCACCCAAAATCAAACCAAGGTGACGTGCACTTTTCCGGCTACAAGGCGGCAGGGATTCTTTACCTGCCAATGCAGAATCATCCGGCTGAATTTTTGGTAATGCATACCCCGACTTATTTAACAAAGAAAATATAGATGCAGATTCTAATATGATTTTACTCTCTGAATCCTCAACAGAAACACCCATCGCTTTCAGCTCTTTCAGGCTGGCCGGAGTGAGTTGTTTTCTGGCAGTACCGAGCAAAGCTGTCTTTAATATGTTGGTCCAACTATTCACGCGGAGGTCGTTTGTAAAGTAACCAATTGATCGTTTAATTCTGCACTCAGAGGAACCAGCATCTTGCCTGTCCATTCTCCAAAAATCGTAATAGGTTGTCCGCCGCTTATTGCTAGTAACTTCCACCCTTCCTGCTCGCTCTGGTGCAGCGGCAGGGCTTTTTTATTTTTATCTACAATAAATATATTATTATTTTTTGTAACTGGAATCACATTTTTAATACAGCAGGGAAATTGCAAAACCCAGGGGTTGGCACTTAGGGCTTTTGCATAAGTGCTAAGAAAACTTTCACAATCAGGATGGGCATTTATGGCTTCCGAATGTTCCGAAACACTCATTTGATTTTTCATAATACATCGCATAGGTACAGTTGAAGGATAGTAGACCACCTCTCCGTTGAAGCGGGTACCGGTCATATAATGTCCGAGGAAATTAGGGCCGCCCTGAGCAAATTCGGTGAGCGTTGCCATGCGCTGGCTTTCCTTTCCCTGAAACCAGGTGCGCCGAAAATAAATCCGTCTTTCCTCCTCGTGAATGCCTTCTTTTTGTCCCAGGACAATCCAGTCATCCCGAAGGCCTTCCAAGGGTTGCAATTCTTCTTTTTTTATAATAACTCCTGCAATATTTCTTAGTGTTAGTTGTTGTTCTTCAGGCAGATTATCGTAATTTTTAAATCCTCTAACCAGTAAATACATTTCTCCCAGGATAGACAAAACGGACTCTGCCCATTCTTCTTTTCCGCTAATCAGCAAGGGAATTTCTTTAATCATTCTTCCAAGCACCGGAGCTTTTGCATCGACCATGCGCGAGGCCATTTCATTCCAAAAACTGTATTCTCTCCCTTCAAAGGAAGCCAATCCCTGCCGGATCAAATCTTCCAGCCATTGCTCCAAATCCACCATGCCCCGCTGCATCAATTCAAGTCGGGCGGCTAGTCTTTTGGCTTTATCCGCTTCACTTTTTTGAATCTCTTCCGGGGTTCGTTCTGCTTTTTTTTTGATGCGGGCATCCCGCTTTTCGAGCCACTCCGAAACGTATTCCGGTGGCTCTGTCACCTTTAATAAATCAGGGGAATTAATATACAATAAAAGTAATGCTAAACCATGTTTGCAGGGGAATTGCTTAGAGACGCAGGAACACTTGAAGGCCGGGCCCCGGAAGTCTACGCATACGTGATATTCCCGTCCTCGGCTACCTGCACAGGAACCCCAGATAGCTCGTTCGTTGCCGCAGTAGGCTGACCATTTTCTTAGTGTCGCCAGTCCTTGTGCCCGTTTTGCTGCCGCCGGATTTGGGGCAAATGTGAGTGCTCGATCAGTCGTCCAGTCCAATGATTTTTGTATTAAAATGCCCTGTAAAGTTAGTTAATTTTTTGATAAAACTATTTGAGTTTTTAACTTTTTTGGTGATGGAATTTTAAAAAAATTAAAATTAATTTTTGATCTACTTGACAAGTGTTTTTATTAATCGTAATTTTACGATAAAAGAATGTATGGGGACTTCAAAGAATGAATTGTTTTCACCAGAGGTAAATGAAATGGCAAAGATGGCTAAAGCGATGGGGCACCCTGCCCGAATTGCTATTCTTCAACATCTCGCCAAAACCAAAGGATGTTTTTGCGGGGATCTGGTCGATGTTTTGCCTTTGTCCCAATCGACGGTTTCCCAACATTTAAAAACATTGAAGGAGGCAGGTATTATAAAAGGAAATATAGAAGGAACAAGCATTTGTTATTGTATTAATACTAAAAACTGGAATCGGCTAAACAAAATCTTAGGACAACTTTTTAAGGAGATTAAGAAGTGTTGCTAGTATTTTTTTACATAACTATATCGCAATATTACGATTATTTATTTTTAAACAGAAAATTAATAAAATATGAAAACGAAAGATTTTTTAAATTTATTAGAACAAAACAAATCCAAGGAACTGGTATTTGAATATGCTCCCGGAAAATTTATCCCGGGCGATTATCATTTAACTGAAATCAAAAAAGTAAATATACAATCTATTGACTGCGGCGGGAACTTGCATAAAGAAAATCAGACGGTGGTTCAGGTCAAAGCCAATGGAAACTCAACAGAAAAAACAGGGATGATCATTTCAAAAACAAATGGCATCTTCAGTAAAGGCATTTCTGCTTTGCAACTCGATCCCGAAGCAGAAATTTTATTTGAATATGGAAATGATGTATTTGCAACTTCTCAATATAAAATTATGGAGACAATAATCGAAGGAAATAATTTAACCTTAAAACTTTTCGTGCCTCCTACCATTTGCAAGCCAGCACAAGATACATTTAAGGCATTAAATATTTCCTGCTGCTAGTGGCGTCACTCTGTATTAATGCGGAATTTTTCATCCAGACTTGGATCAGAAGGACTTTTTTTCCATATATAAAGTCCTAATATCAAGAAAAAAGACAATAAATAAACCATTATCCAAATCGGATACTTTCGGATTTTTTTCAGATCCAGTGCTTGGTTATTGCCGAAGTGAACCAGCGATGCCCAGTGATACGGATGTGCGTTGAGTGAATTTTCGGCTTCGCTGATATAATCCAACTTCGCTTTTTGCAGGGCAGCATCTACCGAATAATCCTTGGTGAGCAAGGCATAAAATTCTGTAAGTAAATCGTTATTAGATTCTGAGCGGTTTCTTCTTTCCCAGAGACTGAGCAAAATATTTTGGCAGCCAGCTTCTGAAAAAGAGCGAATGAGCGAAGCTGTTTGTTTAATCCCCAAATCCACAGGCGAATTGGATAAGGTTGCCAAACCTGTGTGAAGCGGCAACTGCATCAATTCCTCTTTTGTCAATTCTTCATTGAAAAATGACAGGGTTTCATTTTGTGTCAGTGCATCCGGCAGGTGAAGTACTTTATAACTAGGAGATTTTTGTATAAATTTTTCTTTGTTGGCTTTTTCTCCGGTGTAAATATCTCCAAATAAAATCCGTCGCTTGATACTTTTTATTTCTGAAGAGCCAGGGCTGGATTTTTTAGCCATGCCGAGAAATGTCTTGGAGGCTTGTATTGGGTTGGGATGTTCTTTTTTAAATTTTAAATGCGAAGCAGAAAATCCATAGGTAAACGTATGCTTATTTAAAACATAATTTAATTCTGCATAGTTTTTAACGGGATTTTTGTCCATGACCAATGCCTCCAATGGCAACAAACCGAAATAGCCATCCTGAATAACCCATATATTTTTTAGCGATGTATTTTGCAGAACAGGTTGTAACCAACTCGTATATAGCTGATGAGCCACCTCCTGATAAAGGGAAAAGTCAGCAGTCGGATCACCAAGCAAATCTAACCACTGCTGCACGGTTACACTCTGGTGGGAAAGTGCAGGCAACTGCAAAACGGAAGATTTATTTTTACTTATATTAAATAAATAAGTATGCTTGTCTCCGGCAAAAATTTCCAGGAGACCGGACAAACTATCGAGCCAGTCTTTTTGCAGAACTTCTATAGATGCAATTTGATTAAAATATTTTATATTAAAATATTCAGGATAATCATTTTCTATATCCGCTATCAAACTGACATATCCCTGATGAACTTCGTCCAGTTGTTTTTTTATAGATAATTGCAAACTATCAGCCTGTGATCGAATAGCATCATAAAATTGATTTTCATATTTATCAATTTCTGAAATCAAACGATTACTTTTATGGACAAGGTGTTCCGGGAGCATGGTTAACTCTCGCCAATTGAGGTCACCAAAAAATAAATGCCGCTGAAAGATTTTATCTTTCTCTGAAAAGTAAAAAGCCGTTTCCAAAAATTTAGGATTACTTGTTTCCTTATGCAATTGATAAGCGACCTCTATTCCATCTTCTATAATAGAATGACTTTTATTTAGAATACTTTGAAGCTCCGGATTATGAGAACTCAACCTGATTTTATCCAGTAACTGTATGGTCAGCTGGTAATGATTCAGAGATGCTTCAAGATTTTTAATATCTTTTGTTCCATTATATTTTATTTTTTGTTCCTGTGCTTCGCTTAACAATAGCTGAAAAAACCCGGGATTCAAAAAAAGGTAAGGTTGCTTTCCGGCATCCAATGAGGACAAATAATCGGAAGCATTTAACTGAAAAAAACTGGAATCTTCTCCTTCATTTTGGGTATGGGAAAGCTCCGGCAACAGCATTGCCCAAACCATTATCCATACCCAATTTATTTTTTTCATCTTTTTTTTCTTTGCCTGTGATAAAAATAGGTTTTACTTTTAAGTCAAACAAATTAAATGCCACTCTGTTGGGATTTATTTTATAATTATAACAAAATAATATGGATAATAATTCCTTTAGAAAATGGGGACACGAACTCGTGGACTGGATGGCTGACTATTTTGATCAAGTAGAAAACCTCCCGGTAAAATCTCCTGTTAAGCCCGGAAGCATTTTTAAGCAAATTCCGGATACGCCTCCTAAGCAAAGCGAGGATTTTGAAAACATAATCGAGGATTTTAAGAATATAATAATTCCCGGTATGACTCACTGGCAGAGCCCTGGATTTATGGCTTACTTTACCGCCAATAATAGTTACCCTTCAGTGCTGGCGGAAATGCTGACGGCAACGATTGGAGCCCAATGTATGATTTGGGACACCTCCCCAGCTGCTACCGAACTGGAAGAGATGATGATGGAATGGCTGAAAAAAATCATGCACCTTCCCTCAGAGTGGCACGGGGTGATCCAGGATACCGCTTCTACGGCCACACTCGTGGCCATTCTTTCTGCCAGAGAAAAATATTCGGATTTTAATATCAATAATAATGGTTTTAAAACATACGATAATTTTAGAATATATTGCTCTTCTGAAACCCACTCCTCTATTGATAAGGCCGTGCGGATTTCGGGAGTCGGATCAACTAATCTCGTAAAAATTCCTACGGATGCTCATTTGGCCATCTTACCAGATGCACTTGAGGCTAGTATCCTGGAGGACATTCAAAACAATCAAAAACCTATATGTGTTATTGCTACTATTGGTACTACTGGCACAACGGCGATGGACCCACTGGAACCTATTGCATTGCTTTGCAAAAAATATGATATTTGGCTACATGTAGACGGAGCATACGCTGGCAATGTTGGAATTCTGCCCGAATGTCAGGATTTTTTCAAGGGATTACATTTAGCAGATAGTTATGTATTTAATCCACATAAATGGTTGTTTGTAAATTTTGATTGCTCTGCCTATTTTGTAAAAGATAAAATGCACCTGATAAAAACATTTAATGCCAATCCTGAATATTTAAAAACGAATGCGGAAAATGTTCATCACTACAAGGACTGGGGCATACAGTTGGGGCGGCGATTTCGGGCTTTGAAATTGTGGTTTGTCATGCGGAGTTTTGGCGTAGAAAAAATGCAGGAAAAAATCCGAGAGCATATCGAGTGGGGGAAATGGCTGGAAATACAAATCACACAAAATGATCAATTTGAATTGATGGCAAAACGCTCTATCAATTTAGTTTGTTTCAGATATAATCCCGGGAAATACTCTAATTTAGAATTAAATATTTTAAATAAAAAATTAATGGATACAATTAATGCTTCCGGTCAATTATATTTATCTCATACAAAAATAAAGGAGGCTTTTGTGATTAGAATGGCTCCCGGACAAACCTACCAGGAAAAACACCATATCGAAGCTGCCTGGAAACTAATTATAGAAATATCTAATACACTATAATAATATGCGTCTGTGGAGTTTTCAAAGTTCTATCGCTATTAAGCATCTCCAGAATAAAGGACAACTCAAAGGCGACTGGAAATATGTATCAAAAGGATATTGGACAAAATCCTATAAATGGATGGCGGAAGAAATGAAAAAGCGGGGATTGGACTGTGAGGGAAATCCTCCGGTTTGGGCCTGGCATTCCTGTGGTGCCTGGGAGCGACCTCCGACGCTGAATGATGCCCGTGCCCTGCTCTCAGATGGAGAATTGGAGCTGGGCGTTCAAGTCGTGGAATTCGAGGTAGCTGAAGAATGGGTTTTGCTATCCAGATATTCCGTTTGGAATCTTATCCTGGATGCCTTTATTGATAACAATAAAGAATTTATATTAAAAAACACAGAACACTTATTTGTTTATAATAAAATTAATTTTCCAAACACAGATTCCATACAAGCAACACTTCCGATTTTAAAAACAGAATGGGTAACCGCTATTCGTCCATTGAAATTACAGCCCGGTGATTTTGATTTTGACCCAAAGGAAAAGGTATAAAAAAAGCCGGCTCATAAGAGCCGGCTTTTTTATTTTAATTTTCGATTTCTGTTATATGTTTTTTTATTTTTCCTTCATTCGCCTTATAACTTTCTTCCATTTCCTTTAATAAGGCCTCGGCTTTTTCTATTTTTTGAGTGCGCTCCTCAATAGCTTTTTCATTCGCACCTTGCGCTTTCATTTTTGCAACTTGCTCCTTAGCTTTTTCGATACGCATTTTAGAGGCTTCAATTTTGGATTGACCGTTTTTAAGCGACTTTTGGGCTTTTTCCTTAGAGCCTTTGGCTTTGGCTTTGGCTTCTGCTTTTGACTTAGACTTGCCTTTTCCCTTGGCTTTGGCTTTGTCTGCTTTCTGCAATCCCTTTCCCTTTTTATCACTCTTATCATTCATGCCACGGCCTTTGCCCTTGTTGGCTTTATCCTTTTTATCTTTCCCGGCATCAGCATCGTCATTACCACCCCCATCATTTTTTGCTTTTTTCCCGGGCTTGTGCTTGTGGTCATGTTTACCATGATCATGGTCGTGGTCGTGGTCATGGTCGTGGTCGTGGTCGTGCTTTTTATGAGGTTTCTTTGCCCCTTTTAATTTAGCTTTTTCCTTTAGTTCTTTTCCTTTTTGGCGAAGTTTACCTTCTCCTTTTTTAACTTCCTTTTTAACTTTTTCCTTGGATTTTCCCTGAGCCTCCACAGTAACAGGTGTTACAAAAAACAGGAGCATGGGAAATACCAGCATTAAGAATTTTAAACTTTTCATAATTGAAATGATTTACAGGTCATTTAATAAATTGTCAATGGTCTTGCTTTTTCTTTCCAGTTCAGCATCGAGTGAATCAGCTGCACTTTCTATGGCATTAGTGGCATTATCGAGTTTTTCAATGGCCTGGTTTTCTTCAGTAGGGGCAGTTGTATCGCCACTGCCACTGCTACATCCAATGAGGAAGAAGCATAAAACAGCCACGATTAAAGTTGATAAATTTTTCATATTGTTAGTTTTAAAATAAAAAGTATTAAACATTATCATGAGAAGTTTTTTATGAAGGACAAATTGTAATTTTAAAAATAGGCAAGGCATTTTCCGAAAAGCATGAATGAGCGAATCCGTAGGATGAAAGTCCTTAAGGACTTTCAAGCGAATGAACCGCAAAGCGGATGGGCGGAATGCTACAGTTGAGGGAAATAACGCAGGATATTTTTAAAATTACAGTTTGGATATAATCAATTTGTCGTGATAATGTTTATTATAACAAAAATAATATTTAAAATCTGAAACAATTATTTTTTAACTAAAAATTTTATACAATCAGCATTCCCGCAATCGTCGCTGTGAGCAGTGCAGCCACCGTACCGCCTATCATCGCCTTTACACCCAATTCTGTCAGAGTCGTTCGCTGGCTGGGGGCAATGGCCGAAATACCTCCAATTTGAATTCCAATAGAAGCAAAGTTGGCAAATCCGCACAAAGCATAAGTTGCTATTAATTTTGATTTATCAGAAAGGTTAATTCCAGAATCCGGCTGCATCATCGCTTGCAGATCCACATAAGCCACCACCTCATTGATCGCTGTTTTCTTTCCAAGCAACTGTCCGACCAGCATAATTTCATTGCTGGGCACACCGATAATCCATGCCACAGGTGCAAAAATCAAACTCAAAATATACTCCAATGTCAATCCTTTAAAACTGCCATTTGTAGCCTCTACAATCATTTCATTCCACCCAAACCAACTCCCACACCAGGTTAAAATTCCGTTGGCCAACGGAACCAAAGCCATAAAAACGAGGAGCATTGCTCCTACATTCACGGCCAGTTTTACACCATCCGTCGTTCCCAGAGAAATGGCATCCAGTACATTCGTTCCGAGTTTATCTCTGGGTACTTCCAGATTGGTATTCACCATTTCGCTATTGGCTTCGGGCAGTAAAATCTTAGCGGCTACGATAGCTGCCGGAGCCGAAATAATGGAAGCGGTCAAAAAGTGAATGGCATAATCATCCCCAATCAGCGTGACAAACAAAGCAAAAACACCTCCTGCAATCGTCGCAAATCCTCCGACCATCAGACACATAATTTCGCTCCGGGTCATTTTTTCGAGGTAGGGCTTGATGATGAGCGGAGCCTCCGTTTGGCCGATGAAGACATTCGCCGCAGCAGCCATACTTTCCGCTCCGCTGAGTTTCATAAATTTACTGATAACCCAGGCGAATCCATATATTATTTTTTGTAGAATACCATAATAATATAAAATGGCTGAAAAGGCAGAGAAGAAAACCACCGTAGGCAATACTTTGAAGGCAAACATATAGCCAATCTGGTGGATTATCATTTCTCCGGTAGAGAAGTCCATCGTCTGGATATAAGACTGATCCGGCCAGGTACCGAAGACGAAAGCTGCTCCTTCATCTGTGTAGGACAATAAGGTAACAAAGAGTTCAGAAATATATTTAAAAATAGCATAAATAAAAGGCACTTTTAAAATAAGCAATGCTAAAATAATCTGTAATAACATCCCGCCACCGACTAATCGCCAATCCACTTTACTGCGGTGAGAACTAAGGGCGTAGCAAAAAGCCAGTAAGACGGCAATACCGAGTATGCCTCTTAAAATACTTATAATATCCATTTCAAAATAATAAATAGGTTATCAATAGGGCTGTCGTAAGACAAACAACCAAATGTAATCATTCTTTTAGTAAATTTGTGCAAATTAATTTCAAAACAGTCACCTGATAAACTGAAAAATGAAAAAACCCTACGTCATCGGGATAACGGGAGGAAGCGGTTCCGGGAAAACGACTTTTATCAAAAAACTAATGAAAGGGTTTTCTGATAAGCAATTGTGCCTGGTTTCGCAGGATGATTATTACAAACCAAGAGAGAAGCAAAAAACGGATGCCATGGGCATCAAAAATTTTGACTTGCCGCGTTCCATTGCCAGGAAGGAGTTTGAATCGGAGTTGAAAGAATTAACAGAAGGGAAAACCATTTATCGGAAAGAATACGTCTTTAATAATGAACTGATGGAACCCAAGATGATCACTTATAAACCTGCGCCTATTATTTTGGTTGAAGGTCTGTTTGTTTTTCATTTTAAAAAAATATTTAATTTATTTGACTTAAAAATATGCATTGATGCAAGGGAGGATTTAAAAATTATACGTAGAATAAAACGAGACAAAACCGAACGCAACTATCCGCTGGAAGATGTCCTTTATCGCTATGAGCACCACGTCTCCCCTGCTTATGATAAATACATCAAACCCTACAAAGAAAAAGCGGACCTCATTGTCAACAATCACGAATCTTTTGATCGGGGGCTGGAAGTAGTAAGAGGATTTTTAAAATATAAATTAAAGAAAATATGATCCTCGCCATAGATATAGGAAATACAGATATTGTTTTTGCTATTCATAAAAATAAAGATTGGATCTTTAAATGGCGAACACCTTCTGACAGAAACCAAACCTCTGAATCCTACAGTTTTGGTTTGGCGAATGAACTACTGGAAAAAGGAATCGTTGTGGATGAAATTGAAGGCGTTGTTTTGTGCAGCGTCGTCCCGGAACTCACGCCTGTCATCCAGGAACTCAGCGAAAAACTCTTTGGTGAATCTCCGCTGACCATTGACTCCTCCATCTATCCCGGGCTACCTGTTTCTACCCAAAACCCCGAAGAAATCGGAACAGATTTGATGGCCAATGCGCTGGCTGCTTACCATCGTTTTAAAACGGCCTGCATTGTCGTGGATTTTGGAACCGCACTCACTTTTACCAGCTTGAATGACAAGGGAGAAATCCAGGGCGTAGCGATTGCACCAGGCCTCAAAACGGCTATGCGGACACTAGCAGGAAATACGGCTCAGTTGCCGGAAATCCCGCTTGAATTACCCGATTCTGTTCTGGGGAAGGATACCATTCACGCTATGCAAGCGGGGATTTTATCCGGCTACGTCGGGCTGGTCAATCACCTCCTGAATGAAACGCAAAAAGCCCTGGGAGGAAAATGCAAAATTATAGCGACGGGTGGTTTGTCTTTTGTTTTAAAACCCTTGCACCATCGCTTTGATGCGATAGATGTCATGCTGACGCTGGAAGGCATTCGGCTGATTTGGCAGTATCGGTAAAAAAATTTCTTCCCCTGCAACCTTTTCTCAAAAACCTGCACTATACTATCAGGACACATTTGCAAATACGTTCTTTTGTTATTAATTTTATTATTCAAAATATAATTACATGAAAAATCTTTCGTATTTATTAATTTTAGCTTTGTTTGTCACTTCTTTTATGACTTCCTGCGTAAAAGATCAGGACGGAGATGATACTTTAATTGAAGCCATTCTCAATGATAACAACAAAGAAAACGTGGAAGCGGATGCGCTCCCGGTTCCGGCTAATGACGAGTTAGAAAACAACCACTTTGAAACTTTTCTGGATGAGGCGCTACACTCCAAAGGCAATGGTTACCAAGCAGATTTAGGCGATGGAAAGCGTTTGTTTTTTAATCTGGATGGAAAAAAACTCATCGGCAAAAAAGGTAAAAAAGGCCACCACAAAGATTGTGAAGGCAAAGACCTTGGCGATTGGGAAGAAATCAAAGTGAGTGACCTGCCAGCGAGTATTATAACTTATATTACGGCAAATTATTCCAATACAGCTATATTTGGAGCCAAGCAAAAAGATGGTGCCGAGTACTTCGTAGGTCTGGAGGATAAAACGCTTTTGATTTTTGATGCTTCCGGCAATTTCCTCAAGGAAGGCGATTTCATGAAACACGATTGTGACGAATACGAAGAAATTGAATATGCTGACTTATCCACTACCATTCAAACTTATATCACTTCAAACTATCCCAATGCTGATTTTAAAGGCGGAAAAGATTTGAAAGAAAAGATTGGTGTGATGATG
>JAHDCK010000496.1 GCA_020629915.1 Saprospiraceae bacterium | reverse complement strand
GCAATAAACAAAAAATGATTACAAATTTCTCCTTCAAAAACCGGCATCATGACTACATCTGCCCAAAACGTGGAAAGATTTTTTCTGCTGAGAAGCAATTCTACTCTAACGGTTTCTTTTTCTTTTAGTTTTTTATTTATAATATCTAATTTATTAATATCTGTCTTTTCACTTAAAAGTATTTTTAGTTTGCGTTTTTTAAGCGTTTCTTCACTAAAGCTGGTTTGAGATTCAAAAGCATCATTGACAAAAAGAACATTGGATTGTAGCGGAGAATTTTCATTGACATCCGTTACAATAAAAATATCATTTGCATTAGTTACTGAAAGTTCCAGCAATTTGATTCGTCGGTTGTTTTCGTATTGTTGCAGGACATTTTCAATCGTAATTGGAAGGATGCGTAAATATTTTCGGTCAGAATCTTTGATCAGATAATCATAGGCACCGCTTTTCATGGCTCGAATGGCAATTTCTTCATCTCCTGCACCGGTAATGACAATGATTGGGGCAGGGTAGTTCAGGGTGAAAATATCAAAAGCATTTCCATCTTTCAAAAAGTAATCCGCAATAACAATATCGTACTGATAACCAAAATCATTATTTTGAAGCAGCTGGCTGGCTGCTTCCACAGAAGGAGCATGGATAATATTATAAGGAAGCAGTTCCTTTTTGACCATGCGTTCCATAGCCATCAAGTCCAGCGGATCATCTTCTATATATAATAAGTTCAATTTTTTTAAATTCCCCATTGTTATTTGTTTAAGGAGTTGTAGTAGTTGAGGGGGTAATCTTCCGGGGGGAGGCAATCTTTTTTGGAAAAATCAGGCGAATCAAGGTAAAGTTACCGGGTTCGGATGAAATTTCTATTGTACCGCCATACAATTTAATAATTTTTTGGGACAAAGTTAAGCCCATCCCCGTTCTGGACTCATCTGTGTGCAATTTTTGGAAAATTTTAAAGATTTTTTCAAAATGTCGCTCCTGAATACCTATGCCGTTGTCTTTTATTTCAAATAAAAAATAATCCTCATTGGGCTGGTAGAAAACCTCAATTAATCCCTTTTCTTTTTTATCATTATAACGAATAGAATTATCTATTATAAAAAGAAATAACTGATAAATTCTCAGGCGATCAGCTCTGAACAGGGGTAAATTATTTGGGTAATTAATGGGGATTTCAAAAGGGTTATCCACTTCCTTTATTACCTGATCCAAAATTTCATCAATAGAAAAATCCGAATCCGGCTGAACGAATCTTCCTATTCTGGAATATTGCAAAACGCCATCGATCAAACCGGATAAAACCCCAGCCTTTTTTTCCAGCAGTTGAAGTTGTTCCTGTCCGTTTTTGTCCAATTGGTCAAAATTGTCCTGGACTATCCAGGTAGAAAGAGTTTTGACGGCTCTGACAGGGGCATTCAAATCATGGGAAACAATATATGTAAAATCATTGAGCGCCTTTTTTAATTCCCTCACTTTAGGGGAATTTTCCTCCTCCGTTTTATGAAATTGAAAGCGGGTATTTTTTGGATTGGAAGGGTGAGTGCTAAAATTTCCGGTGATGAAAATCCCTGAATCCCGATAGGGAAACCGGAACGTATAAGAACCGGGAATGCCTTCGCTAAATCGCTTTTGGCACATATTCCAATAGGCGGATTCAGTGGGTCTTAACCAATCCGCCAAATTTTTTTGGTGGAGTTCTTCCTGAGAGATTTGCAAAATCTCACAGGCTGTGGTAGTAGAATCACAGATTTCTCCATTTGGATTGATGACAAAAAAACCGTCCATGTATGGGTAAAATGGTTTGTTCTAATCAGAAAATTCACTTAATGACCAGTATTTTTTTATGGTATCCATAATTTCAATAAACTGATCGTAATCTACGGGTTTGAGCATATAGCCGGCCACGCTGAGATTGAATGTTTCATACCGATCCTGTTGTTCTTTGGAAGTTGTCAATACAACTACAGGAATTCGTTTGAAGCGGGTATCCTCTTTTATAATTTTTAAAAATTCAATTCCATTCATACGAGGCATGTTGATATCCAGGATGATAATACTTGGAATTTTATCCTGATTGGCTTCCAGATATTCAAGGGCTTCTTCTCCATCTCCGGCATGGTGCAGTGGATTGCTGATGCTGAGGTGCTTTACAGCACGCTTTACAGTCATCACATCTACCTCGTCATCTTCTACAAGTAAAATGGGGCGGTTACTGTCTAACATATTTTTCATTTTTGTAAAAATTAAGCAGAATTACTTTACTAAGGTAAAAAAGAATTTGGTTCCATTTCCTATTTCCGATTCGACTCGTACATTTCCCTGGTTTAATTCTACAATTTTTTTAATAATAGTTAATCCAATTCCGGTACTTTCAAATTTATCTTTGGCAGTGAGGGTTTGAAATATTTTAAAAATTCTGTCGTGGTATTTCTTTTCGATGCCCGGACCGTTATCTGCTACACAAAATTCCCAGTGCGTACCAAGATCTTCATGGTGAATAGAAACTACACAGGTTTCCTTATCATTGTATTTGATGGCATTGCTAATCAGATTTTGGAATACTTGCTGGATTCTGGTTTCGTCATTATAAATGGAAGGCAATTGATCCTTAATTTTTAATTCAAACTTCCTATCATTTTTCACCATATCAACGACGCCTTTGACG
>JAHDCK010000051.1 GCA_020629915.1 Saprospiraceae bacterium | reverse complement strand
TCAACCCGGCAGTATTCGTTTACTATCTCGAAGCACAATTTGTAGATGGTAGAACCGTGATCGTTAAAGGGGATATTACTTTGAAACGGTAATAACCTGAAATTGATTATATTCCGGAGGGGCTGAGTTTTTCAGCCCCTCTTTTTATCTTTGTGGAAAGATGTTGAATTTTTTTATGTTTAAATTTCAGTTTTTAAACATAGTTTTTAAGTTCAGAAAGTAGGAACAGATGGGTTATGTTAGAACACAAAAGACATATTTTAATACTTGTTTTAATAATAACAGGAAAGATTGTTTTTGGACAATCGGGTCTATGTGATCCCAATGTCCCTTATTACTATGCTGATTTATCAGGTGATCCGATGGGTACTTACATTTCACCTCAGGACTCCAGACAAGGTTTGTGTTGTACTGCTTCTAATCCTGATCGTTGTATAGAGTTTGAGGTTTTATTGCATCCGGCTTCTGTGGGTTTAGCTTTTGATATTTTTAGTGGGGCGGAACCTCCGGGAGCATTATTCTATCAAATTAATTGTGGGCCTCCGATTCCTGTGGGAGAGCCAATTTGTTTGTCTGGTCAGGGACCACATGTTATTACTTTTTGTAAACCGGGGGCAAACCCCAACCAATATTCTATTACATCTATTCCAGGAATTATTACAGCGGATAGTATTGAGGTTCGGGAAACCTGTGATTATGGGTTGGAAATTGCAGGGACAGTAATTGAAAATACGATTACTTGGAATGATATTACGGGAGGGGGAATTTACAACGATAGTTTATCCTGTACGGCAGGGTGTTTTACAACCCAATTAACAGCTCCAATAAACTTGCCTTTTATTGATATTGAGGTTTGTGGCGAACCAGAAAGTGATGTATGTAATGGTTTGTTAGATGTTATATGCGATACGATTCGGGTCAATATCAATACAAATTTTACAGTAGTGACTAACCCAAGTCCGCCTTATCTTTGCCATGATGATACCGAAGTGACCTTTGCGGCGGTTCCCTCCATTCAAGGCGTCAATTATATTTTTGAATGGTATCAGGATTCTAATGCTTTAGGTAGTTTATTGTCGATGGATAGTGTACTAACTGTTTTTAATACGGGTTATTATTCCGTTATAGTAGAGGATAGTATTTTAGGGTTTTGTACCCGGGATACTTTGAATGTCAATATCAATATTCTGGAACCTCCGGGAATTGGAGATACGATGATGATCTTTGATGTTTGTTTTGGTGGAAGCATACAACTTAATTTTACAGATACGTTATTTTATACCTGGCAATTTTCTCCAGATTTATCTTGTCTGGATTGTTCAGATCCTGTCATCGATCCCATACAAGACACGATGTATTTTTTATCCGTATTGGATGCTTTTGGATGCACAGCAGAAGATTCTATACGTTTTAATTTTATAGAGGCATTCCTTACTTATGACAGTGTTCAAATATGTGCAGGAGAAGTATATAATTTTCATGGAGATATATTAACTCAAACCGGATCCTATACAGATACAATTGTTACCGCAGCAAATTGTGATAGCATTGTTTTTTTAGAATTAGAGGTTATTCCCCAACCGGTTGGTTTTGATACTTTTTCTATATGTGCCGGGGATACCCTTTTTATAGATAATACAAATTTTACACAGGCAGGAAGTTTTAATTATATAAAAAATAATACAATTGGTTGTGATAGTATTAAAAATCTTGAGCTTTTCGTAATACCATTGCCAACAGGAACCGACACCTTTGAGATTTGTAATGGAGATACTATTTATATAAATAATCAACCTGTAACAACTGCCGGGAACTATTTAAATATCATTTCTCAACCTGGGTTTTGTGATTCTATCATTGATGTGCGGGTGGAGGTTTTGCCCTGGCCGATTGGACAGGAGGTTTTTGAAATTTGTCCGGGAGATACTATCTATATAAATAATTTGCCTGTGACTACATCCGGCATTTATCCCGATACCCTGACCATTGCAAGTAGTTGTGATTCTATCGTTCAAAATATAGTTCAGGTTTTATCCCTCCCAACGGGTATTCAACCCTTCTCTCTTTGCATTAATGATACTATTTATATAAATAATCAACCTATAACAACTGCAGGAACTTATTTGGATACGCTTTCCATCCTTAATAATTGTGATAGTATTGTAGAATATCAAATACAAATTATCCCGTTTAGTGTGGGCATGGATACGGCTTATATTTGTAATAATGACACTTTATTTTTAGGAAATCAGATAATAACGACTCCTGGTTTATATATGGATACGCTTACAGGGTTTCAATGTGATAGTTTGGTAAATTATACGGTGCTGCCATCAGCGAATGTCGTTGGGAGTAGTTCCGTTTTTATTTGTGAAGGGGATACACTTTTTATCAACGGGCAGATTATTACCGGGGCAGGAAGTGTAACAGATACGCTGCAAGGATTGACCTGTGATAGTATTCACACTTATTCTGTTTTAGTAAATAGTATTTCTACAGATACAATAAATTTAATTTTATGTAATGGCGACTCTGCTTTCCTGGAAGGAAGTTATCAATCAGCACCAGGAATATATTTGGATATTTATAATAATATTTTAGGTTGTGATAGTCTTGTTTATACAGCACTAACCTTCCAGGAAGGGCAGGATTTGCCTGGGGGGAATTATGCCATCTGTGCCGGAGATTCTATTTTTTTAAATATAGATAGTTTTGAAATAGTTAACTGGACACCGGATAACGGGCTTTCGTGTAACGACTGTCCCAATCCTATAGTCTCCCCGGATTATTCGACAACTTATACTATTACGGCTCCAGGGTGTGGAGATGAAATTTTAATAAATGAAATTTATATAAGTGTTCAACAGATACCTGAAATTATTTTCAGGGAAAATAAACCAGAGATTATTTTGGGAGAATCCATTCGATTGGAAGCCTTTACGGATGGAGGAGAGGGGGGAACTTTTTGGATGGAGGGAACAGATACTTTGTGCACCAATTGTACCTGGACAACGGTCAGCCCGGCAGAAAATACAACCTACCTTTTTGGCGCGATCAACAGTGCGGGTTGCTCAGCAGTAGAATTGATTCAGGTACGCGTGCGTAATGAATGTGATTTGGCTACTGTAGAAATTCCAAACGTGCTTTCGCCAAACGGGGATGGGAATAACGATTTATTTCAAATTAGATATGAAGGATTGAAAACGGTGAACCTCATCCGCATTTTTGACCGTTGGGGAACGATGGTTTATGAAACCAATGACCTGCTCCAAGCCTGGGATGGCACGTATCGTGGACAGGCACTCAATAGCGGTGTGTATGTTTATTACTTAGAAGGCGTTTGCCTGAGTAATGAGATTTATATTAAAAAAGGAAATGTTACATTGCTAAGATAATGTTGAAAAAATATATAACATATTTATTGCTTTTAGTGTGTTGGAATGCTTCCGGACAGGATATTCATTTCTCTCATTTGAGCGGGGCTCCGTTATACCACAATCCTGCTTTTTCTGGTTTGTTCAGTGGTGATCTTCGATTGGCAGGAAGTTATCGGAGTCAATGGAATTCCTTTACTAATGGTTATCAAACAATTTATGCCGGAGCAGATTTCCAGATTTCCCGTTTGCAGGGTGGAAGTGGGCTAAGTATGGGAATTCAAACCTTTGGGGATAAAGCCGGAGATTTGGATTTCAGGACGACTGGTGGTTCAGTTGCTTTGGCTGGACGTTTGGCACTTGATCCCCGAAAGGGAAGTTTTATCTCAATGGGGCTTCAAGGCAGCTACATTCAACAGTCAGTTGATTATTCTAAAATTGTTGCTTTTGATAATGAACCCAATTTACCGGAAGCAGATGCCGGATTGCGAAGAGCATTGGATTTATCTGCCGGGCTCGTTATTGTTTTTAATATACAAAAAAATAAATTTTATTCGGGTTTAGCTTACCATCATTTTACTCGGCCTGTCCTGACATTCTATGAGGATAATATCCCACTCCCATTGTATGGAAAAATTCAGTTGCAGGCTGGAGGGGAAATTTCTTCGGGAAGACAAACAGCCTGGGTGCCCCAAATACAATTTTCTGCCCAAGGGCCAATTCGTTCTACTTTTGCAGGGACATTTTTCAAATATATTTTAAGTAAAAAAAGAAATGAGCCGGAACGAGCTATTTATTTTGGAGGTTGGGTGCGATGGTACTCCGGGAATGGTCAGTTTATCAATTTAGATGCCTGGGTTCCGGGGATTCGATTTGATATTGATGATTTTAATATAATAGCATCTTATGATGTTAATGTGTCACCATTAAGGAGGGTAAGCAGGGGAGGAGGTGGACCGGAAATTTCATTGGTGAAGGTTTTTAGTTTTAGTCGTAAAAGAAGGCATCGAATTGAATGTCCTGTATTTTAAAACTCACCTTCTGTAAGATTATGTTTTTTTTTGTCAAGAAAATAAGAGTTCCTAAACTTATATTTGTAGAGCCCCAAGTATTTACGCAAAAATTAAATATGAAAAAATTCTTTTTCCTTTCAGTTGTTTTAGGTTTAGTAATTTATGCTTGTGAAATAGAGGATAATGAGCAGGGAAATTCTCCTTCCAATCCAACCTTATTCAATATTCATTTGACGGATGCACCAAATAACTACGATGCCGTTAATGTAGATTTACAGCAGGTTATTGTAAAAGGAAATGGAGGAACGGATTCCGTTGAGATGAGCACCATTGCCGGAATTTATAATCTACTTGACTTTCAAAATGGTGTGGATACCTTGATTGCCAATACGGTACTAACAGTAGATACTATCAAACAAGTGCGCTTGGTTCTGGGAGAAAATAACACTATTGAAGTGGCGGGTGATACGTTTGATTTGAAAACGCCTAGTGCGCAGCAATCCGGTTTGAAAATACCTTTGAATATTCCTGTCGCTGATTTGGATCAATATGATCTAACACTAGATTTTGATGCGATGGAATCTGTCATTGAAACTGGAAACGGGCAATATATTCTTCGTCCGGTCATAAAAGTAGTTGAATAAAAAATATATTGGCAGTAGTAGAATATGAATTCTTCGTTTTGCCATAAAGATAGAGTGTAGGATAGATAATATCCATAGTTAAAGTACCCTTCTGTGTTTTCACAGAAGGGTTTTTTTATACCTGCAAAAGTTTTGTCACCCAATGAATCAAAAGTAATTCAGCAATAAAATATATGATAAAAAAGAAGAATAATGAACGTTCACCGGCAATGCCCGAAGTAAACAGTTGAACAGATAACCCAGCCAATAGAAGTATTAGTCCAGCGAGAAGGATACCTTTTACAATCCTATTCCATTCTAATCCCATCGTAAAATGTGCCGAAAAAACAAATATAATATTTTGCAAAATTGTACTTCCCAATAAAAGGATGAATAACAGTACCCAGTTTTCGGGAGCTGTTTTCCCGCCACCTTCTACAAAAAGAATAAGAATACCAATTGTAGCTAAAATTGTCATTAGGGGGTGAGTAATAAACAGACACCCGAGCAGTTTCATTAGTTTTTCAATCATTTTGCTTTTCTATTCGTTAGAATTTTAATTAGGATTATAATAATATTTATGTTAAGTAACCGGCCACAATAATATTTAAAATACTTTGAACATTATTATGTCCAGTTACTTAAATACTTTTATTTTACATTAAAAATAATTTTTTTTATTCCTTTTGCTTTAGGCATCTTCAATTGCCTATCCTCCCTGTTATATAAATCTTCAATGCTTCCCTTCCAAAAGGAAGCATTTTCCGCTGGTTCAGCATCGTCACAACTAAACCGGCAAACTTTAATCACCCATTTATCTTTTGGGTGACCTGTCAATTCAATGGGTTTAGGCTGATCCAGATCTAGAGCAACTGTTTTAACATATTGACCGTTGAGATAAATGGTCGCTATTGGATTCCAGTTCTTTTTGTGTTTTAATTTATATAAATTTAATCGAACTGTTTTTATCTCTGCTCGATTATCCGCAATTTCCAGCTGAGCTGTTGGCAATACTCTAAAAGCCGTTTCGTGATCCCGTCCCTCTAGATAGAGGGTTGTCTCTTTTTTCATTCTGTATTGATAAGGAACAAAAATTGAAACCTTCAGCTTCTTGTCCTTTGTTTTAAAAATTTCTTTTCCCGCTTCTGTGTTCAAAAATTTGGGAGCAATAAAAAAATTATCAAAATCCCTGGGAAAGTCTAAAATAAACCGAAGCTCTTTACCCGGCTTTGGATGAGCCCCGGAATAGGTATATATTTTTCCATATAAATCTCCCAAATATGAATCCCTCTCCCCTATTAATGTTAGAATCGTACCATTGTAGGCAGGGATTATTTTCCAGCTATAAGAAATATTTTTTATATATTTTAAGTCAAGTTTTGTTTTTTTGTCACTTTGTCCATTCGCCCAAAACTCAAATTCACCAATTAAGTCATCTTTGTTCAAACCAAAAATCTCCGTATCCCGGTCAAAAGCACGGACTTTGATTTTTTGCTCTCCTTTATACATTTCAAAACTTTTGGAAAAAGTCAGTGGCGTAAAAGTATTATCCTCTATTACCTTGCTGCCCCGGAGTTGGTCTTCTACCTCGATATACCAAATCGGATCCGGAGCTTTTGCCCGTTTACCAAAAGGATCCCAAGACTGCCCCATCACCGTATCCGTAATTCGACCTTCTTCCAAATTAAAAATCATCCACCTGAATTCTGGCATTTGGAAAGACACTTGTTTTTCACCTAGCGGAAAAAATTGCTCAGGAGCATATCCCAACCCAAAGGAAACAGCCAACTTCACATTTTGCTTTCCTGGTGGTAAAAGAATATTTTTTGTAAATATATAATCTTCTATTGTTCCCTTGTGGGTGGTAATTCTTTCTTTGTTTTCGGATACTATTAACAATTGATCCGCCAAGGATTTCACTTCAACTCTAAAAGTAATATATCCCTCTGATTCATTTTTTTCTTTTATAAGTAAAAAATCTTTACTTGATAGCAAATATTGATACTTTAGAGTCAAATTTTTGCTGGCTGGCAAACGGGAATGTGTTTCTACCATAACCTGATCAAAACGGACAAAGGAAGAATCGGAGGTAAAGGGAGATTGCCCGAACGCATACAGCCCATGCAAACTAAAAATAAATACCCATTTAATTTTTATAAAAAAAATATTCATGCTTGTAGAGTTTTTATGATCACAGAAGAGATTCCGAATAGCCTAAGAATGGAATTTAGACTCGGCGAGGATTACAAAAATAGTATAAAAAATAAAATGATGGAAAGTTTAATACACTATAAACATTATCAGGAGAAGATTTTTATGAAGGACAAATTGTAATTTTAAAAATAGGCAAGGCATTTTCCGAAAAGCATGAATGAGCGAATCCTTAGGATGAAAGTCATTATTTAAACCAATAAGTCTGCGATTAGTCATAATGTTAAAAACTTTTTACACGGTGCATTAAATTTAATAAACCTTGGATTCAAGAAATTCTTCCATCAATTGTATTCTGTCTGTTTTGTCCATACAAAAAACAGGCAGCATAAAGTTTTATGTTTTCTTTTTAGAATTTCATATTTTGTACCGTCAATTTATTAGCAACTAATCAATGGTTGCTTACTACTAAATTTATTACAAAACTGATAAACTCCAACTAAAACACTTTACCATGACCAGAAACCTACTGACACTAACCATGAGTGTATTATTTTGCTCTGCACTCTTTGCCCAAAACAATTCCCTATGGAAAAATGCCACAGCTCCTACAGATAAATCTACCCTGAAAGAAAGAGCTTCCCACCCCAAATCTTTCCGAACAACGACCCTGGATGTTAATGCTTTTCTCCAGCACATGAAAAAAGCAACTCCGAGATTTGAAAATTTAAATGCTGTAAAGTCCAACAAAAAAAACAGTATTACACTTTCTGTTCCAATGCCGGATGGAACGCTGGCAAAATTTGCCGTCCAGGAAGCAGAACTCATGCACCCGGATCTCGCTGCTAAGTTTCCACAACTAAAAGCTTATGCAGGAAAAGGACTTACTGATAAAACAGCTGATATTCGAATCACCTATTCCCCCTACTTTGGATTTAACGGAATGATTCTATCTGGTAAACACAGCACCGTTTATATTGATCCGCTAACAAAAGATAACAAAACTTATATGTCTTTTTACAGAAAAAATGTAGAAAAAACCGATCAAGTATTTTCTTGTATGACAGACGAATCCGGTTATAAAATTAATGCGGTAGATAAAGCCCTTGTTCCCGCTCTCGGAGATTGCAATCTAAGAAGATACCGTCTTGCTCAATCCTGCACCGGAGAATACGCACAATATCACATTGGAGCTGCGGGAGGAACAACCGGGACTACCGCCGGAGATAAGGCAATTGTTCAGGCGGCCATGAACGTTACCATGAATCGGGTTAATGGTGTTTATGAAAGAGACTTGGGGATCACGATGCAGTTTGTCGCTAATAATGATCTGATCATTTATTTAAATGCCAACTCCGATCCCTGGACGAATGAGTGGAATACAAAAACTGCTCAAACCTGTGATGCTCAAATTGGCGTCAATAATTATGATATAGGTCATAATTTTAATACAACAGGTGGAGGAAGTGCCGGATGTATTGATTGTGTTTGCCTGAGCCAAAACCAAAATGGAACGCACAAGGGCAGAGGATACACCGGGCAAACCGCTCCCGTCGGAGATCTGTTTGATATTGATTATGTCGCTCACGAAATGGGTCATCAATTTGGTGGATTCCACACGCAAAGTAATAGCAACTGTCGCTCTGGAGATGGTTCTACAGAAGTCGAACCTGGAAGTGCGAGTACGATAATGGGTTATGCCGGAATCTGTGCGGCCAATGTCCAAAACCAAAGTGATGATTATTTTGCTTATGTGAATATTCGGGATATTGTCACTTCCGCCAATTTTGGAAATGCCAGCGGATGCGCTGAACTAATTGTATCCGGAAACAGCGGGCCTACAGCAGATGCCGGATCGGATTATTCCATCCCGGTTTCTACGCCTTTCATCCTGACGGGTGTGGGTACAGATGCAGATGATGCAGGTCTGACCTATTGCTGGGAACAAAATGACCCGGAAAATCCCAATTCTAATTCTGCCCCTCCTACTACCCGAACTCAGGGACCCATGTTCCGATCTTTACAGCCTGTGGCCTCTCCCGTGCGCTATATGCCAAACCTGACAGATGTGATCAATAACGTCTCTCCTACCTGGGAGGTTTTACCTTCTGTAAGTAGAAATATGGAATTTTCATTTACGGTGAGGGATAATAATACCGCTTCGGGTTGTACGGCTTTGGATTTGATGAACGTGACGACTGTTGCAGCAGCAGGACCATTCCTTGTTACCGCTCCCAATACGGAAGTGACCTGGGGCGTAGGAGATATAGAAACCGTTACCTGGGATGTGGCAGGGACCACTGCTGCTCCGGTGAGTTGTGCCAATGTAGATATTTTACTTTCTACTGATGGTGGATTGACTTATCCCATCACGCTGGCAACTAATGTTCCCAATGACGGTTCTCATAATGTAACCGTTCCCAATAATCCGGGTACAACGACAAGAGTCATGATTGTCTGTTCAGATAATATATTTTATGATATTTCAAATGTAGATTTTTCTATTATAATAACAGCACCCAGCGTCAATATCACCAATGCATCAAGTGCCACATCCGACGAGGGGACAAATTGTAATACAAGAGATATAACTTTTGATATAACTTTATCTCAGCAACCTTCTGCTTCTACAGATGTCACCTGGGCATTTAGCGGAACTGCTGACGCTGGTGACTATTCCAATGCTTCCGGAACTACGCATACTTTTACCACTGCCAACTGGGCTACGCCTTATACCGTTACGCTGACTGTTGAGCAAGATGCCGTCATTGAAGCGGACGAAACCATCGTAATTGATGTCACCTCGGTCACCGGGAGTGATGCCGTCCCTGGCACGAGTAGCCAAATGACAATTTCCCTGAAAAATGACGATAATGATCCAGCAGCTCCTGCCGGAAATGTTACCCTCATCTCCGAGGCTTTTGAAGGTGGATTGGGAGCATTTACCCAAACCTCAACAGGTGATCCCTATGTGACCGGAGATGCCGCAGCCTTGGCAAGTGCTTACTGGTCGGTTACCGGAAATGCCACTAATTTTGCCTTTATAAATGATGATGAATGTAACTGTGATATGTCTGATGTGCAGTTGATTTCTCCAACATTTGATTTGACAGGTGCGACTGCTGCCAGTTTGACATTTGATCATGCTTTCGCTGCTGCCGGAGAAACGGCTGAGGTTTTAGTTTCTACAAATAATGGTTCTACCTATACGAGTGTTTTGGTTTTATCAAATCCGGGGTCTACGAATACAGGTGGTGGTATTTATGTAACGCCCTGGGTGAATGGTGTAACCGTGGATTTGACGCCTTATGTTGGCAATAGCCAGGTAAAGGTTTCTTTTAAATACAATGACAATGGCATCTGGGGATATGGAATGGCCGTGGATAATGTCCTGATCACCCGAAGCTCTCCACCAGTAGATATTCAGACAGCAACCAATACAGGTGCCGGTTTTGCAGAGCACGATCTTGGCCCCAACCAAACGGTTTATTTCTACGATCAGGCAACCGGAAATATCATGGTAAAAATAGAAAACTTAACTGCTCATGATTATGGGTGTACCAAGGTAGAAGTAGATAGAGCGGGCATTGACGGAACGGCTTGGTTTATCGGAAATATTACAAATAAAACATTTAAGGTGACGCCGGAGTTTAATAACCCTGCTGGCGCATATAATATTACTTTATATTATAAAACCAGTGAAATTCTTGGGTTTTATGGTAGTATTCAAACGATGGGGAAAGGAGCTGTAAGTATTGATAACGGCACCAATAATGGCACGAACTCCTATGTAGAAGGATATTCCGAAGTTGCTTTCAATGGGGATTATACTTTTACTTCTACCTTCACCACAGGTTTCTCTGGTTTTGGGATGACAAATTTACCTCCGGGACCGCTTCCGGTAGAATTACTGGACTTCACGGCTGCACCTGCAGAACGAGCTATTCAATTAGATTGGACGACAGTGACAGAAATCAATAATGCCGGATTCGAGGTAGAACGCAGTTTATTTGCGGCAGAAGGATTTGAAAAAATCGGATGGGTAGCCGGTCAGGGAAATAGCTCGGAAAAACACGAATATGATTTATTGGATCGCAATGTGGAATCGGGTGTGACTTATTTCTATCGCCTCAAGCAAGTAGATACAGATGGTACTTTTTCCTATTCCAAAGTGGTTTCTGCCCGATTGGACTCCGATGAGTTGGAGGTGACTATCATGCCCAACCCGGCCAAAGAAGTTGTTCAGATTGTTGTGAATGATGACGAGGCTAATAATATCCGGGTTCAGATTTACAATATTCAGGGGCAGTTGCTTTTGGATGAAAATACAAACTTAAAAGAAAACAATACAATTATTTTGGATATCCATCATTTTGCTACCGGACATTATATGGTCAAAGTGGGTAGTGACACGGATTTTGTTGTTAAAAAATTAATTATAGAATAATTTTCAATATTGATAAAACACATCCCCTGAATGAGAGCATGTTTAATTTTAAAAAACCTAAAATTAAACATGCTCTCATTTTGAATTATTCAGGGGTTTTATATTTCATATATTTACGGTTAAAAATAACAAATGGCCAAAAAGAAAATTGAGGTAAATGGTCTTATCATTTCTATAGAACCTGTAAATAATGCCGACTATATTTCCCTGACTGATATAGCTCGCCAGGTGGATAAGGGTGCGGCCAAACCGGATGCGACTATTAATATCTGGCTGAAAAACCGGAGTACCCTGGAGTTTTTAGGCGTTTGGGAAAAATTGAAAAACCCCGATTTTAAACCCCATCATTTAATGGGGTTTAAGGAAAAATACCTTCAAAACAGGAATTCCATTACCCCTAAAAGATGGATCGAGGAAATGGGTGCTATCGGTTTGGTGTCTAAAGCAGGCCGGGGAGGCGGAACCTATGCCCACAAGGACATTGCTCTGCAATTTTGCGGGTGGTTGTCTCCTGAATTTCAGGTTTATACGCTGCTTGAATTTCAGCGGTTAAAGGAGGAAGAATTCCAACAAAAAAACCTCGAATGGCATATTTCTAAGATAACAGATAACATCGATGAAGTCCGAAATCTTCTGGATACTATTCCTCACCAGCATCCGCAGCGCAACCGGTTAGAGTCGCCAGAGGACAAATAAATATCAATAAGATTTATTTAAACTACAGCAATATATTTTTCGGTAAACCTCAGTTCAAAAACAGCTCCGTTTTCATTACTTGTATTGCTTTCTGCATTGAGTTGTCTGACCATACTTTTAATGAGCATCTCCCCCATTCCTCTGGTATTCTGTTTTCCGCGATTATTATAACCCGGCCCATTATCCTGATATCGAAATAAATATTTTTCCTTTTCTTTTTGAAAAGAGAGTTTCAGGAAAAGAACCTGGTCGGGTATTAATGCATATTTTAAAGAATTAGATATGAGTTCCGAGCAAATAATACCCAATGGCAGTACGGTTTCCAGATTGAGGAAATAGGGTTCTGAATGTAACTCAAAAGAAAAAGGTTGAGTTTCGTTTTGTAGGGTGGAGTAATAGGAAAACAATTCATTGATATAGGCATTGAGATCAATTTTTTCAAATTCTTTACTTTGATATAACTGTTGGTGAATTAAGGCAATGCTAAACACTTTGTTGGACAATTCATCCAGATGTATTTTCACTTCCGGGGAGGCTATTTTTTGTCCTTTTAAAATCAGGAGGCTCATGACCAGTTGGAGGTTATTTTTTACCCGGTGGTGAATTTCCGAGAGGATCACCGTCTGATATCGAAGGGCTTCATTAAGCTCTTCATTTTGACGGGCGATCAGTTTATTTTGACCAGAGATAAAATCTTTCTGTCTGGCATTTTTAAAATAAGTAATACCTAATAAAATAGAAGCCAATGCAAACATAGCCAGCCCAATACGCAGGGAATAGGTTTGTTGTTGTTCCAGTTCAAGTTTAACCTGTTCTCTTTCAATAGCCCGTATAGTTTCCTTTTCATTGATATCGGCCTGATTGACCCGAAAACTGGCTTGTGCGGCGGCGTCCGTTGCTTTTTTTAAATAATAAAAAGCAGAATCTATCTTTTTTTGTTTTTCAAAAATTACTGATTTTAATTCAAAATAATAATTGTTAATGCTATGATAACCTATATAATTTTCTGGTGTTTTATCAATGTATCCTTGTACTGGTGCCAGCTGTTTTTGAGCATTCTCCAGATCTCCTGCCTTCAAATACCGCTTTACAATATTCATTTTCAGTGAAGCAGCTCCATAATAGGTCTTACGTTCCAGACAAAAATCTACCGCATTCTGAAAATGCCCTACTGATTTTTCAAGGTCTTCTTCCAGAATGCCGGACAACAAATATCCATCCATTTCAGAGCGTTGGACGTTATAGTATTTTCCATACTTGATAGCTTGTTCTGCATATACCCTGGCGGTATCTCTATTTTTATAAATGCGATGATAGGAAGCATAACGAACAGCATATCGGGAGTAAACATTAAATACCTGATATTTATCAATAATTTTTAAGGCAAAATCCAAATACCTTCGGCAATCTTCAGGACGACCAATAGTTTCATGGGTTCGGGCTATAGAGATAAAAGTTTCAGCTAATAATTCCCAGTTCCTGGAGGCTTCTGCTTCTTTCACCAAATCATGGTACAAACTCAACACCTCCTCACTCCTGTTACGAAGTAACTCTAGTGCTTCCCCTTTCTCATATTTTATCCATAGGTAACGAGGGCAATGTTCTAACCAGCCTTTTTCTATTTTTGATAAAATTGAATCAGCAAAAGATAATGCTTTTACAGGTTCCTGTGCATCTACAAGTTTATATAGTTTTTCATATCCAGACTCCAATAATGGATTATCACAATCATCCCCTAAGGAGCAAAGTGGATTAAAAAGTAAAATAACGAAAGACCAATATGTAATTAATCTAAGCAGAACAAACTGTATTATTTTAAAAGAATACATGAAAAGCCTTGTAATATAACTATTTTTTATAATCTTTCAAAAATATTCTATGTAATGAAAAACCAGATCATTGATGTCAATGACCTGGTGAATTAAATTTTCAAATAAATAGTATTTATGAAGAAGCGATTTATCTCATAAAGCTCAATGCTAACTATCTATTCAAATATAGTTTTTCGGGATTTGAAAATTTTTATTTAATTTTAGTTATCTTCCACATCTGTCCTGTATATTTTCCAACGGGACGCATCTCCAATTGGTTGTCCTTATCATCATTGATAATATCTAATGCCTTATTCGTTCCGGTAAATTTTGTAGTAAGGCGATAGTATCCGGAATTATTAATATTGTGCAGTTTCCAAAGTTGACCTGTTTTATTTCCAGTGGTACGCATTTCCAGTTTATTATCTTTATCATCATTGATAATGTCAAGAGATTTATCTTCTCCTGTAAATTTAGTAGTCAATCTATAGTATCCATTTTTAAGGTATGTCAATTTCCACATTTGACCTGTTTTATTTCCGGTTGGGCGCAATTCAAGTTTGTTATCTTTATCATCATTAATAATATCCAAAGACTTTTGTTCCCCCTGAAATTTAGTAGTTAGGCGATAATATCCCTTTCTCAGATCAGGTCTAACAAATACATTATCAATAGCTACATCTCCATCTGTCCCATCTATTTCTCCTCTGAATCGAATGGTGTGAGTTGTCTTAGTAGCAGTAAAGATAGCTGTGAATTTAGACCATTCGTACATATCACTTGGCAAAGCCAGTTTTTTAATACTCTTTCCATCTACATCAATTGAAAAGCATTTAGCAGATTTATCTTTTAAATGCAAATGTACATTGGTTCCACCTTTATAATCTCCTCTTATCATATAAGTTAATCCTGGAGTTAATCCGGTTACTTCCTGGCTAATTGAGGGATCACTTTTTCCGCCGGAGTGATTGAGCCAAGCATATCCACCGGGGTTACCTCCTTTTGTCTGACTAATAACCTCTCCTACTTCCCCTTTCCATTTTGTGATTGAGGGTGTTCCGTCAAATTTTCCGTTTCTAAAATGATTTTGCCCAAAGCAAAACGATACAAATAATACATTTACTAATAATACTAATTGAAATTTCATGGTAATTTGGTTTTAATTAAAATGCCTACTCTTTATAGGATTTTCAGCGTTCTCCTTGCACCAAAATTACAGGCACACAGAGGGGAAGTCAATTTATTTTGGCAGGATGTTCTGAAATGCACGAATGGTGTTCTGAATGGTAAATTTCGAAACCCGTTTTCTTGTTTTATGAGTTCTTAACTTCTGCTATCTTCCTATTTAAGCAATTAATCAAATTTTTGTTCCCAATAAGTTGACAGGAATTTTTGACAAACAAGCATAACAATAGTTATTGCGATTCCTTGATCCTGACCTTGCTGGAAAAAGCATAAACCTAAAATTAAAGATGTTCTAAATTGATTATGCCCACTCATTAATTCAATAAAAAATCCTCCTGAATTTACATTTAGGAGGATTGAATTTTGATAATATTCTAAATTACTTGCCCTACAATTTATCCATATTTAATCTTTGAAACCGGAGTCAAAAGTGCCAGAAGTTGATCCTTTTGTTTTCGACTTACTGGAATCATCGCTCCATCTTCCATTGTTAAAACTTTACTATTCCAACTGGCAATCTTTTTAGTATTGATGATATAACTGCGATGACAATGGAAAAGAAGTTGAGAAGAGGAATCTTCTAAAATCTGACGAATAGGTTTTCTAATAGTAATTTGTCTGCCTCTCGTCATATAAATTACAGAATATACATGTTCAGACTTAATATAAATAATATCATTGTCATAAATTTTGTGTTTTTTATTCCCGTCAAAAACCTGAAGGGTAGATCCCGTTGCATACTTTTCTTCATATAAACGATAAGCGGTTTCCATGGTAGTCCAAAGAGATTCGCGTCGAATAGGTTTGGTCAAATAACCATAAGGTGTGGTATCTACTGCAATGTTAAATATATGTTTATCATGCTGAGATGTAAGGAAAATAAAAGGTGTTTCTTCAGGTTGACTACCCAAATATCTGGCAAAATCAATTCCCGATTTATCTCCATACAATCGAATATCCAGAATAGCGAGATCCGGACGTTTTTCTTTAAAGGCTTTTACTGCCTCGTCATACGATATACAGATTTCTTGCACACTGTGACCACTTTCTTCAAGGAAAAGTTTAATCATTTCTGCGATCAACACTTCATCCTCTACAATCAAAATATTTAGCTCCATGCTTTCTTTATTGGTTTTTTGGATTTCTTAGTATAAAAAAATATTACATGTTATGTAATAGTACACATTTAAAAAAATTAACTGGAATAGTGGTTAGTAGGTGAAACTAGTCGTTTACTTAAAACAAGGAAAAGGAATACGAATCGTGTAAATTTAAATGGCAGAATGTATGAGTAAAAAAATTTACTCTCTCCTTAGAAGGTCCATTTAATTTCTGAGATAGGTGCTGTTGTAAACGCAATGTATTTATTTTCAATAAGTTTATCAACTTCTAATCCGATCTTTTGTGACGGTATTAAAATTGCTTCAACCAATGTCCTTTTTGGCTAATGAACATTATCACGAGAAATTGATTATGTCCAAACTGTAATTTTTAAAATATCCTTGCGTTTAGATGTGACTGAACGATCCCGAAGGGTAAAAGTCCCTTTGGACT
>JAHDCK010000495.1 GCA_020629915.1 Saprospiraceae bacterium | reverse complement strand
TGAGGCCCAGGACGGAGGAGGTATTGATAATGCCAATTTTGCTACGCCCGGTGACGGAGGCAATCCAAGAATGCAGATGTATCTTTGGTCAGCTGTATCCCAAATTACCTTTGACGTAAACAGCCCTGTAAGTATAGCCGGGGGATATGGAGCGGCTGGAGCACAATTTGGAGCAGCTAATTATAATATTACCGGGAATCTCGTTTTGGCAGATGATGGTTCTGGTGCCCCAACTGAAGCCTGTAATGCACTTGTAAATGGTGGAGCTATAAATGGAAATATTGCCCTAATTGATCGGGGTAATTGTGAATTTGGAACGAAATGCCTCAATGCAGAAAACGCCGGAGCCATCGCTGTTGTTGTCTGTAATAATGTAGCAGGTGCACCCATTTCAATGGGGCCGGGAGTAGATGGTGGAAGTGTTTCTATTCCTGCTGTGATGTTAAGTCAGGTAGACTGTGCTACAATAAGAGCTGAATTACCAGGAGTGAATATAACGATGAGTGCTGCTTCCAGTGTCCAGCCTGATGGTGATTTGGATAATGGTATCATTGTTCATGAATATGGACATGGGGTCTCTAATCGTCTTACTGGCGGACCTTCTGCAGCGAGTTGTCTGGGCAATGCCGAGCAAATGGGAGAGGGTTGGAGTGATTATTTGGGTTTAATGCTCACGACCAATTGGTCTTCTGCCTCCTCTACTGATATTAGAGGAATTGGGACTTATGCACAAGGGCAACCAACCACAGGCTCGGGTATTCGACCTTATCCCTATACCACTGATATGGGCGTAAATCCTATTACTTTTGCAGATGTGGCAAATGGAGCCACATTTTCCCAACCACACGGGATAGGTTCTATATGGTGTACCATGTTATGGGATATGACTTGGGCCATCATTGCTGTAGATGGGGTTGATGACAATAACTATTGCGGTACAGGTGGAAATAATGTCGCTTTTCAATTGGTTATGGAGGGAATGAAGTTACAGCCTTGCAGCCCCGGATTTGTAGATGGGCGAGATGCCATTCTGGCAGCAGATGAGTTGTTGTATGATGGAGCCTATAAGTGTATTATCTGGCAGGCTTTTGCCAACCGGGGATTGGGATATAGTGCGGATCAGGGTTCAAGCGGAGATCGGAGTGATCAGACTGAAGCCTTTGATTTGCCACCGGAAAGTCCGTTGGAAGTAGTGAAAACAGCAGATAAAACATTTGTTAATGAAGGAGAAGTAATTACCTATACCCTAACAGCGAAAAACATCAATTGTGCAGATGCTACCAGTGTAGTTGTCTCCGATCCAATACCAACAGGAATGACTTATGTAGCAGGGTCTGCATCCAATAGCGGAACGTATGATTCCGGGACGAGAACTGTTTCTTTTCCAACTGTTCCAACCTTAATTACAAACACCTCAACCGTTTCTTATACTTTTCAGGTTACGGTGGATTTTGGTGCTTATACGCCGGGTTCTACTCCACTTAGCGATGATGTGGAAGGGGCAGAAATCTGGACCGCTAACCCTTCCGGTGGTCAAAACCGATGGCGCACTTCAACCAATTTCCCTAACTCCGGAACAACTTCCTGGTTTATGGAAAATCTGGATTCCAAACGATATGCCACCATTACCTTGGATAACGGTGTTTTGGTTGAAGGATGTTCAGAAATGAGTTTTGTGCATAGTTATAATTTAGAAGAAACATGGGATGGAGGTGTTGTGGAAATTTCTTCGGACGGAGGTGCAACGTGGATCGATATGGAGCCTTATTTTATCTCTAATGGTTATAATAGCAGTATCGCCGGAAACTCAAATAACGACCTGGCTGGACGAGCTGCCTTTACCGGAAATAGTGGCGGATATATTACTACTGTTGCGAGTTTAAAAGATTTTATAGGACAGACAGTTATCATTCGGTTTGCTTTTGGATCAGATGATAATACCACCGCTACCGGAGCCAATGTAGGATGGTATGTAGATGATATTATCGTTGCCAACAATCCGGGTATTCTCAATGTAGGAGAAGCGACTCATGGTGCCCTGACTGGAGAGGGATGTGTTTGTGTTGAAATTTTGCAACCTGTTCCGGTGGAATTATTGTCCTTTGAAGTTTCAACGCTTAGAAATTCCTTACTGCTGGTTTGGGAAACGGCCTCGGAAATCAACAATGCCGGTTTTGAAATTCAAAGAAGTACGGATAACGAAAGCTTTGAGAAAATAGGATGGCAGGATGCCAAAGGAAATGGACTTGATCGCCAAAACTACTTGTTTGAGGATGAAAATATTGAAAAAGGTGTGCGCTATTACTACCGCCTGAAGCAAACTGACCGGGATGGACAATTTGAATATTCTATGGTGAAATCTGGTATCCTTGAAGGAAAAGGAGCTATTCAGGTTTTCCCTAGTCCGGCCAAAGAACGAATTTTTCTGATGGCTTCTGGTTTTGGCGGTGAAGCTATTGTGAAAATTCATAGTGTGGATGGCGAATTGGTGCTTAGCGAACAAGTATCGCTTAGGGAGCAAACAGAACAGGCTTTGGATATTCACACCTTGTCCTCAGGGGTTTATCTCTTGAATATTATAACTAAAAATGAAGTTTATACAGAAAAAATTATTATAAAATAAAATATATTTTTATAAATCAACATTATCAATTTCTCGTGATAATGTTTAATACTTCAAATAATAGAAA
>JAHDCK010000050.1 GCA_020629915.1 Saprospiraceae bacterium | reverse complement strand
ATTTTTTTGATATAGATTTCGCCCGGTTGTTTTGTTCCTTCAGTGTCCAACTGTCGGTGGCCCAGGTTTCCAGCCATTCCCCTTTTGATCTTCTATATACCTGCACGTTTAATCCATATAAACGCTTCATATATTGCTCAAAAGTATTGACCGCCAAATTTTCATCGAAGTACAAAATCCCGGAATGCCGATTGGAGGTAAACTCCTCTACCCTTCTCCAGGTTTCGGTAATGGGTTGCTGGGTGACTTTTTCCATGTAACCGTGTTCTTTTTCAAAAAATTCAATTTTTAAATAGGGAAATGCCTCGCTAAAAGCCACTTGAATTTCTTCGAGTTTAGTTTGACCATTGATAAACATAATTCAAAAATTTTATATGCTTTCAAGTTGTTATTTTTTCATTTTTAAAAAGATGATCAAAGTCATTTCTCTGCTTGATTCCCATCAATATTTCTTTTCCCATTTTGTCCCATCTTGTATCCATATTGATTTTAATACAAATTATTTTTTAATAGAAAAAAGTACAATTATGAAAAAGCAAATTGGTATTTGGTTAGATTATCGCACTGCTGTTATCGTTGATCCTAAAACGAGAAAAACCATTGAAAATATCGTTTCTGAAATCGAAGAAGGGAATATCAAAGGTGGAGCACGCTCCAAAACGCCCTGGGGACCAATGGATAAAGTGTCTGAAAGTAAGGTTTTGCACCGAAGAGACCAGCAGGAAAAAAACTATTACGAAAACATCAAAAACAAAGTCAAAGATTATAATGAGATATATGTTTTTGGTCCCGCCGAAGCGAAAACGGGTTTGGTAAAAGCCATGACATCCGATAATAGTTTTAACGGGCAAGTCATGCAAATAGATACAGCCGACAGTATGACAGAAAATCAAATGATTGCCAAAGTGAGTGATTTCTTCAAAAGATGATCGACATTTTTGACTTTTGGCAATTTGGTGCCGGGCTTGGAATTTTCCTTTTCGGCATGATGCTCATTGAAGGTGCGCTCGAAAAAAGTACGGGACGCACCTTCAAAAAATGGTTGCAAAATTATACCCGAAATCCTTTGCAAGCCATTTTCTCCGGCACCTTTGTCACAGCCATTCTTCAAAGCAGTTCTGTTGTGAGTTTGATGGTGCTTGCCTTTGTGGGTGCAGGCATTATGGAATTGCGAAATGCCATAGGAATAATCATCGGTTCCAATCTGGGTACTACCCTGACGGGATGGCTCGTCGCCTACTTCGGCTTTAGTTTTAATATAGAAGATTTTGCTTTTCCGTTGCTCGCCATTGGCGGGTTGAGCATGGTGTTTTTATCTAATAATAAAAAACTATATGAAATTGGGCGACTCTTGGCCGGGTTCGGACTACTTTTCCTGGGGCTGGATTTTATGAAGGGAAGTATAGATGACATATCTTCACATATTGATATACAATTTTTTGCGGGATTTAGTCCTTACTGGTTGTTTTTATTCGGGTTTGTGCTGACGGCTATTATCCAATCCAGTTCTGCCTCAATGGTGATTACGTTGAGTGCTCTTTACGGTGGAGTCATTTCTCTGGAAGGAGCAGCGGCGATGGTTATCGGTAGTGATTTGGGAACGACGATTACTGTTTTGCTGGGTGGACTCAAGGGAACGGCTGCCAAAAAACGGGTAGCACTCAGCCATTTTCTCTTCAATTTTGTGGTGGATATTATTGCCATCATTTTTCTGTTTCCATTGTTGTCTGCGGTGAAATGGTTGGTTGGCGTAGAGAATCCATTGATTACGCTGGTAGCCTTTCACAGTAGTTTTAATCTCCTTGGTATTCTCCTCTTTTTACCGTTCATCAATCTGTTTGCCCGGTTTTTGGAAGGGCGATTTGCTGAGCGGGATCTGATTGTTGCAAAATATATCCACAAGGTGCCGGTGGAGGTACCGGAGGCTGCGCTTGCCGTTATCCGAAAGGAAATCGGGCATTTGATCCAGCGTGTTTTTAATTTACATAATTCAATTTTAAATAAAAATTTATTTAAAAATAATGAATTTAAAACGAGTGAAATTGAAACTTCCTATGAAGAGGTAAAAGAGCTGGAAGGAGAATTGATGGAATACTACATCCGGGTGACCAGTCAGGAGTTGGAGCAGGAAGAAGCGGCAAGAGCCAGGCAACTCTTGAGAGCGATTCGGCACAGTATGAGTGCTGCAAAAAGTATAAAGGATATTCGTCATAACCTTTTTGAATACGAACAAACCATTGACCCGACTATTTTAGATTTAATTAAAATTCTAAAAAAGAATCAGGAAGATTTATATAAAATGTTATACCATATTTTTGAATCTCCGCTTACGGCAAGTCACTTTGAATTACTAACGGATTTAACTAAAAAGAATAAGGATAATTTTAATAAATTTTTAAAAATGACTTACCCGGTCATCCAGCAATCGAAGCTGAATGATTTGCAAATTTCTACCCTGCTCAATGTAAACCGGGAGATGCTCGCTTCCAACAAGGCTTTAATTCATGCCGTAAAGGATTATCTGCTTCCCGAAACAGAAGCCGGGAATTTTGAAGAATTGCCAACTTACCCCGGATGATCAAGATCATTTTTGGAGTTGATTTGAGTCAGAATGTCTTTCCTTTTTTTAGAACAACTTGTATTCAAATAAATAATTATGAAAAAACAAATGAAAATATTAGTCCCGACGGATTTTAGCAATAACGCAAAACAAGCCTTGCGCTACGCTTTGCATTACGCTCAAAAAACAGATGCAACTGTGCATGTGTTTCACGTCGTTTATCCCGAATATGAAGCCGCAGATATTCCTGTTTTCTCAGCAATAACGGCGAAAGACAAAATTGAAATGGCTAAAAAATCAATGGCTGTTTTTATTGATACGGTCATCACTCAAGTCACGATAGGGCAAAACATCGAAGGCATCCCCGTGATTACATCCAACATCGGAACCGGGCTTTTGACAGATGCCATTTACTACGAAGCCACCGATGAAAATGCGGATATCATCATCATGGGGACACAAGGACAACACAACACGCTGGAGAAAGTTTTTGGTAGCGTGAGTGCCGGAATGATCCGAAAATCGCCTTGTCCGGTGCTGGTGATTCCCGAAGGAATAGAATTTAAATCTATAGAAAAAATTGCTTATGCATCAGATTTGCGGGATACTGATCCATTGCATATCTGGGAATCCGTTCAGGCGGTAAAGCCTTACCAACCGAAATTGTTTTGCGTGCATGTAGAACCCGAAGCCGTCGCTGAAAATCCCTATACCGAGATGGATTTGCAAAAACTGGAAGGCTATTGTAAAACGACTTTGCCGGATGTCGAGGTTTCGGTACACAATATAATAGGAGATTCTGTAAGCGATGCAATCAACGATTTTTTATATGAAAAACGAATAGACATGTTGTTTATGCACGCACCGGAACGCGGATTTTTCAATCGTCTGTTTCACAGAAGTGAAACGAGAAAAATGGCACTCAATAGTCATGTGCCGTTATTCGTAATGAAGTAATTTATAAAACAAAAATATAATTATAATGAAAATTTCAGATGAAAAAACATTGCTGGAACTTCAGGAAGAGTTCAATGGAAAATTTCCATATTTAAAAATTGAATTTTATAAAAAAGCACATGGGGTGAATGAAAGCAGCCGCAAAAAAGATCAGTTGGATTTATCTAAAACGATTGGCGAGGTGCGGACAATTCACATCGAGGGCGACTTGAGTACAGACGGCCATCAAAAGGTCAGTACGCTCGAACGCCACTTCCTGGACAACTATGGTCTCAGCGCACAGGTCTTTAGAAAATCCGGAAATATCTGGTTGCAAACTTCTGCTACGGATAACTGGACACTAGCGGATCAAAATCGAAAAGGTGCGGAAGACGCAGGAAAGAAATTCTAATTAATTTTATAAAATAAAATATTATATCATGAATAATACAAATACGGCCATAGTAGCCATGGACTTAACCGATTACGATGACGTGTTACTGAAATACACCCAGTTCATCGCTCCAACATTAAATCTTTCTAAAATATATTTTATGCATATCATTCCGGATATGCTAAACCCATCCAACCTCGATTTGGAATTTCATAAACTGTTTAGCCCGGAGCATCCCGTGGACGAGCGCATTCGGCATGAACTAGCGGCCAAGGTGCAGATTTACTTTAATGAAACTTACGAAACGGATTTAATGGTGGAGGTACACGAAGGGAAACCCTACGAAAAACTGTTGCACTGGGCAGATGTCAAGGGAGTAGATTTTATCATCACCGGGCGAAAAGAAGAAAGTGAAGGAAGTGGGATCACTGCAAAGAGGCTGGCAAGAAATGCAAAATGTAATATATTATTTGTACCCAAAACAGAAGAGATAGCCATTAATAAAATTGTAGTCCCGGTGGATTTTTCAACAGGTTCCGCAGTTGCTTTAAAAGCCGCTGTCCGTTTGGGGGATAAATTAGAAGCCAGTGTCAAGGCATTCCACGTTGTAGAAATGATACCCGTAACTTACTACACTCAGTTTACCGTTTATCGGGAATACAATTCTATGAAAGGTAAGGCTGCAAGAAAAGCTTTGTCAAAAATGTTGCGCGAGATCGATATCCCGGAAGATAAAATTGAAAAAACTTTCGTAGAAAATGCCTACACCACTCCGGCAGAACATATTAAGGAATATTTAGATAAAAATAAGTATGATTTGATGGTAGTGGGTGCCAAGGGACATTCTGCGGTACGTAGTTTTTTCCTGGGCAGTGTGACGGAAAATGTGCTTACATTTTGTCCAAAAACTCCAACTCTAATTGTGCGATAAATAATATTTTAAAATCTCAAATCAGACAGAAAACTTTCTGTCTGATTTTTTTATATAAATAATAAAAAATGATAAATTCAGGTAAATTAGTGCGCTACTTTCGAAAAATTGATGCGGCTTTCCATTTGCACTTTCACGAGCTGGAACTGGAAAATTGTCCACCTTTGGTCGTGGATGAAATGCTTTTGGATCTGAGAAAGCAACTGGCTTTTTTCAAATGGTTGAAATACCTTCAGCCGGAACTGGATTTACAACAAATCTGGAAACCATACATAAGACTTTTCCGGAAAGCAAATTTATTGCACGATTTGCAAACGGAATTCCAACTGGTGCAATACCTGGAGCAAACAAAAACGGAAGAAGTACTGGAGATGCTCTCCCAAAAATCCAACACAGCCCGGCAGGGAGTTTTGGATTGTGAGGAGGCATACCCGCTTGTGATTTTCAGAGCGGTAGCCAGCCGGGTGAATCATGCCATTTGTCATTTGTCTCCCGGTGATATTCAAAACGGAACACAGGAATATTTTCAAGGATTGTCCCAAAAGATTTTGGGAACCTTACAAGGCAGCCAGACCAATATTCGGGAATGGCATCGCCTCCGATTGGAGCTTCGGGAGTTGGTTTTGAATCTCTATGCGGTCAATCAAATTACGCCACATGCCAATTTAAATAATTATAAAATAGATAATTTAAATACTATTTTATCTTTGCTGGATGTTTGGCATGATTTGGATATTGCACTTTTCAGACTGGACAAAGGTGTTTCCCTTCCGAAAAATACCCTGAAAGAAATCCGGGAAAGAGAAGATATAACGGAAGCATCTATAAAAGATAAGCTCCAGGAACTTCCTGAAATTTTATCTGTGGCGATTGAGGCAGTTGCCGAAGTTATTCAAAAGGAAACAGCCTTTGACAAGACTTCTTCAAAACATGAATCCTTCAAGCAGAAAAATTATAATTTGCCTTTTAAGTAAATTTTTTATAGAGAAAAATATTAATATTAAAAGAGGTCTTGGTTTTTTACCAAGACCTCTTTTTTTCTCAGAAGTTGACAGTTAGCTAATATAAAAATTACAAATTTTAAGTTTGTTTATTTCTAACATACCGAATCAACATCAAAACAATTCCAATAACAATAATAAGATACGTTCCAGTAGAATACGACCACTTGAGCATAGAGAACAGAGAACCCACCTGGACGTAATGCTCAGGCAAAGTGCCTTTAGCCAGAAAAGTATTCGCCATGATTACCTCCGCAATATTTTCCAACCAATCCATAACGACCTGAAAAACGGGAAACAGATTTAGCGCACCTACTTGATGCGCTATTTTTTTATATAAAAAAGAAATCCATAAAACATACATCAACCCATAAAGCAAAGGGAAAATATTATCCCATATAATAATAAAATCTTTATAACAATAAATTTGTTCTGCACTTCGGTTGGAAAAAAAAGAGTTGGCTGTTTCTGGAGAATAGCCAAAGCTCAGACCTAGTGCATTTAAAGAATCTTGGAGATAAAAACAGGTACTTTGACTTCCCAGAATCTGGCTGGCATAAAGGACCATGAGGAGAGTAGCTCCGATGCAAAAGAGTAGTGAGGTCTTGTTATAAAAAAATCGGGAAAGTTGATTCATAAGTGGGTTAGGGATATATATTTTTCTTCTAGTTTTATTAAAAATATTCCGGTAATAGCTCCTACGCTTTACCCACTGCCATTGACATAAGCAAAAAAGGTGCAGCGCACCGACACCATTTGTAGAAAAATGGTTTAGAAAATTCCAAAGGGGCGTAGCCTCGTCCCCATAAAATCCCCAGTAAAATATGGGACGAGGCTACGCCCCTTAAAATACTTCGTATAATTTAATTGATCTACAAATGGAAACGGGGCACTGCCCCTCAAAAATCCTTATGTCAATGACATTGCGCTTTACCCCACTTCAATGCCCCCGGCCCAGGCACTTCCCGTTAATTCACCGAGGGCACAATTGAGTGTCCATTTTTACCAAAGAATCATTGATTATTTTTATATTTTAAAATTTTCTAAACCATTGAAAAAATGGCACAGGCAAAGCTAATATTTCATTCTCAAAAAACAAGCCTGCAAACCCAAACTGAATAGCAGCAAGTTGGCGGGTCTGGAATCGAAGCCCGGGAATAATGATAGCAAAAGATTCCTGTTTTTCATTGACTCCGGGTGAAATAAAAGAATCAAAAACCAAACTTATATTTTTTCTGACCTTGGTCATGCCGGCTACAGAACACAGAAAACGTCCTTCATTATTTCCACCACCAGTCCAAACAGTACCAAACCCAGCAGAAAAATTTATATTTTTTCTTCTATCTCCGTAGGACAACATCCCATAAGGTAAAATGCCACCAACATCACTCAATCCCCAAGACCCTGTCCCAATAAGTGTACCGATGCCCACACTTGTTTTTTCATTGATGGGAATGCTATATTTCAAAGACCCAATGATTGGGATAGCCAACCAACTCGTCATGATACCCACACCAAAATTGTCGGCCAAACCCAAGTGCACCTCCGGGCCATACAAGTTGATCAGGACATAACTCTCCCCTTTTTCGATAGGCATTCCATTAGTGGTGATGAAGTAACGGGTAGAAAAAACTTCACTTGGCATATATTCACCTGTAAGGTCAATTTCCTGCTCTTTGAGCTTTCTGATGGTTTTCACTTCATGCCTGGGGATAGCCACTACTCCCGTTTTTGTTTTTATAATAACTTCTCGCATATCTTGTGAAATGAGTGCGCCTGTAAATTGAACACCATCATGTTTTTCTACTAAATATATATTAGAAGTATCTGATTTTGGCAATTCTGTATCCTGTGCCTGACTGCAAAATGCAATAAGTATCAAGCAGGAGATTACAATTATTTTTATAAAATTTTTCATAGGTTTTCATTTAAAATATTTAATAATTGTTGTTTTGTTTTCATGCCGGATTCCTTCCACACCACTTGGCCATCCTGAAACAAGGCCAGAGTAGGCACGCCCATGACCTGATATTGATTGGCTAATGCCTGATTTTTATCTACGTCAATTTTGATGATCCGCAGCTTGCCGCTTACCTCCTTTGCCAGTTCTTTCAGGATGGGTGTCTGGGCTTTGCAGGGGCCACACCAGGTGGCATGAAAATCTACCAGAACGGGTTTATCTCCGTTTATTATTTTATTAAAATTTCCTTTCATATTATACGTTTTTTAGTAATCTATACTTACGCTTCCCGCACTCTCTTCTTTTTTTCGGTTCGGACAATCTTTGTGGCGGCATTTTTTCCCCGAGCATTTATGATCTTTGCGAAACAAATTTGTTTTGCGATTCGGGCAATCCGCTTTTTTGCAGGGACCGTTTTTGCAACACTCAGGGGTCTCCGAATTTTGGTTGTGCTGTGGGCAATCAACGGCGGCGCAATTCACTTTATTACAAGTGGTGTTTTGGGTATAAACATAGTATCCTGTAGCAGCAATCAATGCTAGTAAGCCACTAAAAAATACAAGACCAATAATTAATTTAGTTGAACGATTCATAATTTTAAATTTTTATATTAAAAAATAATTAATTCTAAGTTAAATAGAAAATCTGTTTTTCAAACTTTGGCGAAGTCCGGTCAAAGCCTGATCCAGCAAGTCATCTACTTCTGCCAAGGTGATAGAACGAATAGAGGCAATTTCCTCCGGCTTAAAACGCCAGTTGACACTCAGGTCAAAAGCAATTTGGGCAGGTAAGGGCATCTTGGACAGAGCCATTTCCAGGTGATTTTGAATGATCTTGTCCGATAATTTCTGGTTGATGGTTTCGATGATTTCACCTTCCCCATCTTCTATAAAAATTTTATTTAAAATATAATCATTTTTATTGTATGAAATATCATCCATTTCTTCCAGTAGCATGAGATCGCCATCACCGTCTGTACTAAAATCCTCTTCCATTTCTTCCCATTCTGCTTTGGTGTATTCATCTATATTTTTATAATAATAATTATCAAATTCTTCATCTGTTTCTGTATCCTCGAGCAAGGTATCCATTTTAGAAAAAATCCACTCTCTAAAATTATCTTCATGCTCTACTCTTTCGATGTGTTCGTAGGCCAAAATGTATAACTCATCAATAAAATCTTCAGGAGCATATTTTCCTGCGGGAAGTTTCCCTTTCCGAACTTCCATTGCAAGTCTTTTTTTAATATATTTTTGAATATCAGGCAATAATTCTTTAAACGCCTCTCTAAATCCAGCCCTGTTTCCCAGTTGTTGTAATTCAAGTAATCTCAAAAAACGTTCTGTAAAAAATGCGGGTTTGAACATATTTCCATAAGCTTCCATAATAATATTTTTTGTATATTTAAAATAATTTTTGACTACCTTGGGTCATAGAAATTAGTTGTTGATTCATATCATACAATCGCTGGTTGACCAATCCATGTATGGTGTTTTCGTGATATATCTTAGTTCTGTCTTTGTCGATAAAAACTTTTCCTGCTTTTTTTCCCGTCAATATTTCCAGTCCTTCATCTATATTAGAAACTGTCCAGATATAGAATTTTTTGTCATTCACTGCCTGGATGACTTCTTTATCTAAAACCAAATCAGAAGCATTGGAAGCAGGAATGATTACGCCCTGTTCTCCGGTTAATCCATAGTTGCGACAAACCTCAAAGAAGCCTTCGACTTTTTCATTGACTCCACCAATGGGTTGAACTTCTCCCTTTTGATTGACCGAACCAGTTACGGCTATTCCTTGTTTTAGAGGAATGCCGGACAAGGCAGAAAGCAAGGCATATAACTCGGCACTTGATGCGCTGTCGCCGTCAATTTTTCCATAACTCTGCTCAAAAACCAACCGGGCATTCATGCTGATGGGTTTATCAAATCCGTAGTGCTCTGCCAGATAACCCGCCAAAATCATAACGCCTTTGGTGTGCAGGGAACCCGCCATTTTTGCCTCGCGTTCTATATCGATAATTCCGGATTTTCCAAGACCAATACTTGCCGTAATCCGACTGGGTCGCCCGAAGGCATAATCCCCGACATCCAGCACAGCCAGCCCGTTTATCTGCCCAATCTCCTTTCCATCCAAATCCAAAAACACTTTTCCTTCCTGTACCCATTCTCTCGATTTGTCCCGTAGTAAAGAAGAGCGATCCCTTTTTTCATTAATGGCCAATTCCACATATTTTGCGGTGATTTGCTTGGCGTTATGCTGCCGGGCGTAGTAAGTGCTTTCCCGGAGCAAGTCTGCAATCAGGCCAAAGTGCGTGCTTAATTTTTCTTGGCTGCCCGCAAGGCGATGTGCGTATTCCAGGAATTTACCCAGAGCGAGATGATTGGGTTTAAGTAAGTTTTCTAACCTTGCAATTCTATGTATTAATGAAATAAAATCTATAATATTTTTTTCATTGGAATCCATCGTTCTGTCAAATTCTACCTTGACTTTGAACAACTCCTTAAAGTCCTGTTCCAGGTGGAATAACTTGTAATATATATCTGGTTCTCCTATTAGAATTATTTGTACTTGTAATGGGATTGGTTGTGGCCGCAAAGTTTTGGTACTGATAAAACCATAGCGATCCCCTGCTTCCTCGATGGCAATTTCCTGATTGTACAATGCCCGTTTGAGGCTTTCCCAGGTAAGCCAGTCGTGCAGCAATTCTCGGACGGGAATGACGAGGAAGCCATTATTAGCTGCTTGAAGCGCGCCTTTTCGGATGAGGGTAAAATCGGTGATATACGTTCCTAGGTAAGGATCTTTTTCAATTTTACCAAAGAGATTGTTATAGGTCGGATTCAATTCTACGACGATGGGTGCGCCATCTGTCTCGCTGTTATCCACCAGCAAATTCACTTCGTATTTTCGGTTGGGAGGCTCCGGAATATTTTGCCCGATTGGTTTGTTGAACCCCGCTTCATCTTCCAGGAAGGAACCAAAGTTTTCTAACACATCTTCTTTAAAATCATTTAAATAAACAATTATATTTTTTTTCCTTTTGTATTTTTCTCGCAATTCCTCGAAGAGAAACCCAATGGCTGACTCAACCATTTTGTATTCCATATCCGCAATTCTGGCCATGTACTCGATTTCCATCGTTTGTATCTGGCGGAGCATGACTTTAATTTCATCATTGATAATTTCCTGTTTGCGAATCCATTTTTGTTTTTCCTTGGCGGGCAGTGACTGAAATTCTTCGGCAGACATCGGGCGATTGCCTTTAAGTGGTAATGCTGTGATTTGGGCAGGCACTTTTTCCAGGTAAAATCCGTCGGTCAAAGCTTTGGCTTCCATCTTGTGAAAGATATTTCGCTCCTTACGGGTTTTCTCTTTTAGAATTTTATTTTTTTCCTCGGTGTACTCTTCTTCGGTGAATACCTTTACGATATTCAACTCAATATTTTGAAGTAAATTTGTAATATCATTTTTAAAAATACGCCCTTCTCCTTTTGGCAATTGCAATTTGATAGGACAATAAGGATCACTAAAGTTGTGGACATAGCACCAGTCGCAGGGAGGGTTTTCCCGAGTGGCATACGTTTCCAAAAAATGCTTGATGGCACTCAACCTGCCCGAACCCGGATAACCCGCTACAAAAATATTGAATCCCGCAGCTTTGTTTCCCAGCCCAAACTGAAGAGCCTTTACGGCCCTTTCCTGCCCGATGATAGGTTCCTCCGGGGATTTGCTTTTTGCATATTCCTTTAATTTACGGGTATCATATTTTACCGTCAATGCAGCGGGTGTCAATTTTTTCATTTTCTGCTTTTCTTTATTTGAAGACAAGTTATGAAGAGCAGGGACAGAAATCATTGATGTGAATCAAGGCGGAAAATGATTTGAGTCAATAAAAAAAGAGGTTGTTTCAAAAATTTGAAAAAACCTCCTTTCAGGAATGAAAAAAATTAGACTGGCTTAGGTTTCATCCCGATGAGTTTATCGGGATTTGCAACCTACGCCGAAACGCTCGTAGCGGTTTTGTCCCGATAGAATCATCGGGGTTTTAACCGCTTTAACACAGGTTAAAAACCTGTTGACGCATTTCGGATTAGGCACAGCCTAATCCAGTCAGAAGCATTTTACAAAAAGTGCTTCATGTCCAGTAGTATGAAAAAATATATATAATCCAATGATTAAAGCTTCTCAATTGCCTCCCCCCGCTCAAAATTATTTCCTGCCGCAAAAACCAAAATAATCCATCCAAAACATAAAATAAATATAATTCTTTGCCAGATGCCTTTGAACGCTTCTGCCTCAAACATCAACCCGGATAAAACCGCAGCAGCAAATCCAATAAAAAGGGCGAGCAATTTGGCTCTTTTGTCTTTTAAAATAAATGCCATTGAAATGGCTAAAACCGTAAATGAAAAACCGGTAAGCGTAGCAAAAAAACTATGGAGTTGATCCTGATACAAATCATAGGCGACCATCTCCTGAATGGGCGCATGCCGGAAAACTCCCGTCAGAGAAAGGCTAATTCCAAAAACTAATAATATAACCTTTTGAAATACAAATTTTTTCAAGGGAACCCAGCCCGCAAGGATAGTCATCAATCCAAGGAGGGCAAAAGTCAGATTCATCACCCAGGCATTAGGCGTTTCCTGTGCGCCCAGCTCGCTGGCTGTATTAGAAATAATAGAATAAGAATCAATTGTATATGCCGGGAGGATAAAAATCACCCCCAGCATAATGCAATAAGCTATAATTAAACCTTTCATTTTATAATATTTAAATTATTCATGGAAAGCCAACAGGGGAATATGTGTGTGGTAAGCCATCTGTTTAGTAAAACTGCTGTGAAATAATCTTTCCAGTAATCGCCTGCGGGGAATAAACAAGGCTAGTATTTCAACCGGATGTTTTTCCAGGAAATCATCCACGCCCTGCATCACAGAAAAGTTATTGACGACAGAAAAATCGACAAAGCAAAGCGGACGTTTTTCCAGCACAGTGTATTCTGCAATCTCTCCGGAATCCGATCCGGTATTGATGTGAACGAACCTGAGGTTGGCCCCTACCCTTTGAGCAATTTCGTTGAGCTGCCCAACGGCTTTTACTTCTCCCGGCTCCATCGTAGTAGCCAAAGCAATACTTTTTATTGGGCGATATTTGGCATCTGCGGGAACTGCCAGCACCGGACAAATGGCATGTAACAAAACAGAAGTCGTCACCGTACCTATAAATTTTTCCAGGCGATCGTGCTCTCCTTTCATCCCCATGACGATAAGATCGTAGTCGCCCCTGATTGCTCTGGCCCGAATCTCAGCCGCAGGAAATAATCCATATATTTTTAATTTCGCTCCAATAAGTTCCGGATTAGAGGAACGGATCAGCTCGTTCATTTTTTTATCAATAGCGGCTTTTTTTTCATTGAGCAGTTGCTCGATATAATCTGGTGGTACGCGGGAAGCATCTGAAAAGGGGGCACTGTAAACGTGCATGATGTCTATTGTTGCATCCAGATCATACGCCAGGGCAAGTGCGTAAGTCAAGGCTTTATTAGCAGACTCCGAAAAGTCCGTTGGAAATAAAATCTTTTTCATGATATATTTTTATTTTGTTTTTACAGAATAAGATTGCAAGGAATAAATATATAGTTGTTCTAATATATTAAAACCTAATTCATCAACGGTATTGGCTGAATTGGACAAGATAACCACGCCGATCCCAAGGTCTTTATTAAAACCAAGGAAAGAACTAAATCCTCCGGTTTGTCCACTTTGCCATATAGCTCTCCTATTAGTTTCCGGGTTGATTATACTGGTAAACCATCCATACCCCATTGTAGTGGGTCGCTCCTGATTCGGAATTGTCAACCGTTCCTGCTGAACTTCTTCCAGTGCTTCTTCCAGAAAAGTAGATTTTGTATTTATATTATATTTTAAAAACTGTAGCAGATCTTCTCCTGTAGATTTCAATCCTCCTGCCGGAGCCATTGCATCAAAGTGCCAGTAAGAAGTTACTTTCCCGCGGCGATTGTGTCCGGGAGCCAAATGTAATTCCTGCTCCTTGTCAAGGGACACTGTCGTGTTTTTTAATCCAAGTGGAAAAGTTATATATTTATGTATCAAATCTTGATAATTGGCTCCTTCGATGTCTTCCAGTAAATTTCCTATCAGAGCAATCCCCTGATTAGAATACCGGAAATTCATTCCTGGCACCTGTAACAGATCGTAATCCGACAAATGTTCATATAATTCTTTTTTCGTATAATTTTTAAAGGGATCTTTGATCTGACGAATAGCTTCAAGGGGATTCCAGGAATACAAGCCCGCCGGATCATCGGGCAAGCCAGAAGTATGCGAAGCCAAATCGCAGAAGGAAATGCCAATAGCCGGGCTTTCATCATTGGGCACACAAACCATCACTTCCCGATCCGAAATGTAGTAATCTCCGATTTCGGGTTCTACTTTGACAGAACGGCAATCCAGAAAATGATAAATCGGTGAGGTCGTCCCGGCAGGTAAAAATACCTGAATGTGATCATCCAGATTGAATCCCAAATCTTTAGACATCTGGCTCATCAGTGTGGTTGTGAAAACATGAGTCAGGCCACCGATTTCAAAAAGCGTATGCTCATCCGGAGCGACTTTTTTCTGTTTACTGATTTTTCCAAAACCATTAATCGAGGCGCGATCTCCTGTGACAATGCCTACAACGACACCCTTATTTTTTCTTTTTTTAGTATATTTTTTAATTATATTATTTACTTCGGAAGGAAAGGCTTCCTGGGCGTTGAGAGAAAAAAGAATGCCTGAAACGAGAATAATACAAATGAGATATTTCATGGTATATTTTTTTCTTCAAAACTATGGTCTTTTCAAGGATATAGGGATGAGATAAATCAATCCATAAAATGACTTTCATCATTCCTTTTCTATTTTTCAGCCTGCATCTTTGTTGGGAATTCTAAAAAAAGAAAAAACAAAATATGAAAGATTACAATCAACATTATCAACAACTCAATGAACTCATGCTTCAGTTGGGCAACGAAATACCAAAAACGATGTCTGCTTTTGGAGAATTACACAAAAAAACTATTGAAGCAGGGGCATTAAGCTCTAAGGTGAAAGAATTGATTGCACTTGGAATTGCTATTACGGTAAGATGTGACGGGTGTATTACCTATCATGTTCATGATGCCATCAAGGCTGGTGCAACAAAAGAAGAAATAGCAGAAACCATTGGTGTAGCGGTATTGATGGGTGGCGGGCCTTCTGTCATTTACGGATGCGAAGCCATGGAAGCTATGATACAAATTTTAAATACAAAAAAAGCTGAATTATGAAAATTGAAAAACAAATCCAACTGACCACCAGAAAAAATCAAATCGGAAACCTGGTGGATTACCGACTGCAAAAAATTGAAGTTCTGGCTCCTAACGCCACAAGAGCTGAAGTCCACGTCCGGGAAAATGTAGGCAAAGAACCCAATAATACATCTGTAAATATCGAATTACATCTTCCTAATTTCGTTTTGTTTGCGGAAGGGTTTGCCGAGAAACCGGAAAAGGCATTGACCGTGGCGGTGGATAAACTAAAGCAACAATTGATCAAAACCAAGGAAAAACAAGCCGGAAGATAATTTCAAAAAAGCAAGGTTTAGAACCGTTTAGTTTTCCATTTCATTTTGGCGGGTCGCAGAAGTAACTAAGAAAGTTTCGTGGGGGAATTTTTTACGGATGCGACTCGCTTTTTATATAAATTAATATGAGAAATACAATTATTTTATTTCTGCTGGGTTTGGTTTTCTTCTCTTGCGAGAAGAGAGAATCTTTGGATCTTCCCCGAAGGCCTTATTATCCCCCTGAGGATTACAGTCATGAACAACTGGATATTATATGGAAAACATATATTGGAAACACAAGCATATCTTCAACGGAAGAGACAAGCGGGGACGGAATTGATCCATTATTATATAATGGAAATGTATTGGTAAGCTTTCAACCCTACCAAAATCCGGACGAGAAACGCATAAAAGAGACCCTAAAAATGTTTGACCCCGACGGGAATCTAATTTGGACCTGGAGTGATCACCTGACACTTGATTATAGAGGAGGCTTCAAACATGCTTTTATTTCGGGTGATATGGTTGTCGTCACGAATGGAAAAGCTACCTATTGTATTGATTTAATTTCAGGGAACACTCTTTGGAGAGATTACAAGGAGGTTCATTCCTGGCGGATGTCATTTCATGAGAACATGATATTTAATACTGTCTTATATGGTCCAGTGGTAGATTATAATAGTTCCGCCCTGTTTTTTCGTTCTTTTCGGGGAGAACCCTGGAAAAAAATAATTTCCTTTCAACGGGAAGGAGACTATATTCCATTTATAGGTCCTCCTTCGGTTTCTGTAGAACCCAATGGAGATGTATTATTATATTTTATAAATAGCCGTTCAACAATTGGACAAAATAATAATACTTACTGGGATTTATATTGCTATAATATGACTCAATCTAATATAGAATGGATGATTGAAGATTTTGATCCTGGCGTTAAATATGGCTCTCACCAACCTTTGATTCATGGAGATAAGGTTATTTTCTACGGCCCCCAAACGGTGTTTTGTGCCGACAAACTATCTGGTAATATTATTTGGGAAAAACCTATGGCACCAATTATCCCCAGACTCAAATTTAAAATATTTGAAAACAACATAATAGGATTAGGAAATGAGATATTTTCACTCAATACCGAAAATGGAATTTTGAATTGGAGACAATACGATGGGATCACTTATACAAATGATTTTGCCATAGGCAATGAGGAAGCATATATATGGTTAGGTGGTGATTTATATGTAACTGATTTAAACACAGGCGACTTGCTCCATCATTTTGATCCCCCTGAAAACAGTTATCCCAAAACGGAGGTAATGGCTATCGACGAGGATAGAGCCGTTATGTATATTTCTGATTCCAGAAATCTGTTTTGTGTAAAAAAACCGGAATAAATTCTACTTAGAAATGGTGAATTAATAAACATATACCTATTATTTCTCCCTGTAGATACCGAGCGCAAACGCATGTACACCACAGATGGATTTTTCTTATTGTGTATGGAATTGCCGGAATAATATTTTTACAAAAAAATTTAT
>JAHDCK010000494.1 GCA_020629915.1 Saprospiraceae bacterium | reverse complement strand
TGGGTGATATTTTTGTTCTTTTTTTAAAATTTCAATTTCAGTTTTCTCCCTCATCGGTTTGTTAAGTCGATTAAGAATAGATTGATTATCTTCCTCTAGTTTTTTTAAAACCATCTCAATATTATTTAAGTGATCTGTATCACTTATTGCCATTATTTTATTTATTATTTTTAATTTTAATGAATCTATTGTCATTTGTTTTATTTTTTCATTTTAATAATCCCCACCATCCTCATTACCTTCTCCATAATCTTCCTCAGCCGCCCCTTCCTCATTCGCTTTTATTTTAGCCTCCTCTTCAGCCAGAGCCTTTTCAAGAGCCGCTCGCTTTTCCGCCAGCATCGCCTTGCGCTCGTCATATTCATCCAGCGTCATCTCATCAATATTCCACTTGCTTTCATCTTCCAGTTTTTCCAATTGCCTAAGCTGCGCCACATAATTTCCCGCAGCAATTTGCTCATCCGAAATTTCCTTTTCAAAGTCCTCAATATTAACCGGGACATTTTTAGGGAGGTATAATTTTATCTTGACCGTTTCCGAACTTTCCACCCCTTTAAAAATCAAGGTACGGTGTTTCACTTTTTTGGATTTAATCCAAAGCACGCCTTCCTCAACAGAAGTTTCCAGGTCATACCGTTTTTCTTTCATGTAGAGATTCATCAAAGACTGAGGCGCATTATTGATGACAACTTTGGTTTCTGCCATGATTCGGTTGCCTTCCCATTGCTCAATGGAAACTTCGCCCCGCACTTTAAGCGTAACACTTTCTGCTTCTCCAAGTTTGAAAGTCTGATGCAGGGTTTTTTTAATTTGGCTGAAACCCATCGTAGAGGTAAATAATAAAATAAAGAGTAATGCCTTTTTCATAAAATGGAAGTTTAATTTTCAATACTCATCGCAGTCAAGTGGAGACTTGACTACAACCAGCAATATTTTTTACTGAAGTTCTATACGAAAATAATAAAAAAAGGGCAGAGGAATACATTAAATCCTCTGCCCTATAAAAAGGAATTTTTACGTTATTATTTTATCATTCTATAAAATAAGTAACTGGACATAATAATGTTAAATTTAATTTGAAATGAGTTTTTGATTTATTCAAGGCAAAAAATGTAGGCGACGCAGGGCGTCGGCGAGGCTTTTTAACGAAGAAGAAATTAAAAAATCGTTCAAAGTATTTTAAAGATTATTGTGGCCGGTTACTTATCTACTTGATACCTTCATTTTTTGCTTCCGTAGTGGATTCTGCTGTATCCATAATTTTGGCATCCACACCAGAAGGCAAATAAACAACATAAGTGATATTTTCCTTCATGACACCCGTTCGGGTCTTAATTGGTCTTTCCAAACCAGGCGTATAGAATAAAAGCCCTTCAGATTTGGGCTGTGTTTTGATGTTGTAACGGCCCTTTGTGACCATGTACTTTAACATTCCGGAGTTAGAATTTGCTAATTCTATCGTCATCATAACTTTTGCTGTAGAATTATTCCACTCCTGAACTTCAACATCGCCCTTTAAATCCAACATGACCATATCTTTCCCTTGAAGGTTAAAAGACTTCACTAAAGTTTTCTGGGCTTGTCCTACTGCCAAATTTGTGACACACACTAATGCTAAAAACGTTATAAACTTTTTCATAATTCCAGCTTTTTGGTTACTATAATATACAAAATATACAGCAATAAAACAAGTTTCGTCCCAAATTAGTTTCGGATTTTTATACTTTTTCTGATCTCAGACAAAGTTTTTAGTAAGTTTGGTAGCAAATCAAGGGGGAGCATGTTAGCCCCGTCCGACTTGGCACTTAGGGGGTCTGGATGTGTCTCCAAAAACAAGCCATCTACGCCCACAGCCACCCCGGCTCTGGCTATGGTTTCTATCAATGCGGGCTTGCCTCCGGTCACACCGGCGGATTGGTTGGGTTGTTGCAAAGAATGCGTGCAGTCCAGCACCACCTTCGCTCCAAACTGCTGCATCACCGGAATGCCGCGGAAGTCCACTACCAAATCCTGATAGCCAAATGTCGTTCCCCGCTCGGTTATAAAAACTTTATCATTTCCGGATTGAATCACCTTATCGCAGGCAAATTTCATGGACTCTGCACCCATGAATTGCCCTTTTTTTATGCTGACGAATTTGCCGGTTTTGGCAGCCGCAACCAGCAGATTGGTTTGCCGGCAGAGGAAAGCGGGTATTTGTAAAATATCAACATATTCGGCAGCGATGGCCGCTTCCGCATCCGAGTGAATATCCGTAATCACAGGAACATCGAAATGCTCGCCTACTTTTTTTAAAATATTCAAAGCCTTTTCATCCCCGATGCCCGTAAAGGAATCCAGTCGGGTACGGTTGGCCTTGCGGTAAGAGCCTTTGAAGATGTAGGGGATTTTTAATTCCATACATATTTTAGAAACAGCTTCTGCAATTTCAAACGCCATTGCCTCGCTTTCTATGGCACAAGGCCCGGCGATGAGAAAAAACTGACCGGAGTCGAGATGTTTTATTTTTGGAAGTTGATGTAGCATTTTATTTGATTTTAGCTGCAAAAGTAAATCTTATTTAACGCTTTCCTTAACTTTGTTTTATTGGAGTATTGTTATTCTAAAACATACTGCCGTACATGGAGCAAAATATAAAAAATTAGACTGGCGTAGGTTTCACCTACGCCGAAACGCTCGTAGCGGTTTTTAACCGCTTT
>JAHDCK010000493.1 GCA_020629915.1 Saprospiraceae bacterium | reverse complement strand
CGAAGAGAGAAATCTCGTCTAAACATAGAAAATTGATTCCTAAAAAATCTCAGAAATCAAAAGCAGGGAACCCTGTTTTTCATTTCGTAGAGATAAACCAGAACCCTCTGGTTTACCGTGAAACGGGCGGGCTGGCACTCCATTCGAGATAACAAATCATATATGTTTTAGTTTAGTTATAATAATTTTAGTTTCGTCGATTGATTTCTCAAATTCAATAAACCGCCCCTACTACCCCATTGGATGTCTAAACGAAGCCGAATATCTTCCGGTAACATGATGCTCCAACTGCCGTTCAATATCCGCCAAAAGGCTACTCGCCCCAAAGCGGAACAAATCAGGATTCAGCCATTCATCGCCTAGTTCCTCCTTGATCAAAATGAGCCAGTTGAGCGCTTGCTTGGCCGTTCGGATTCCACCCGCAGGTTTGAAACCCACTTTGTAACCCGTCACTTCATGGTATTCCCGAATGGTTCGGATCATCACGAGACTCACCGGGATGGTTGCATTCACGCTTTCCTTTCCAGTACTTGTTTTAATAAAATCAGACCCCGCCATCATGCTCACCCAACTCGCCTTTGCCACTTTTGCAAAGGTTGGAATTTCACCCGTTGCCAAAATGGTTTTCATGTGTGCTTCTCCACAAGCTTCTCTGCAAGCAGCAACTTCCTTATATAATTTTTTCCAATTTGAATTTAAAACCAAATCCCGGCTGATGACGATATCGATCTCAGTTGCACCATCCTTTACCGATAATTCAATTTGCTTGAGGCGTTCCCGGAGCGGAATATTCCCCGCTGGGAACCCGGTGGACACGGCAGCAATCGGCATGTCAAAACCTTCAAGGGCTTTGGCTGCGGTTTTAATAAAATTGTGATAGACACAAACCGCTCCCGTCCTAATGCCTGCGTCTTCCATCCCCATCGCCTGAAGCAAATCCTTTCGGACGGGCGAAACGGCTTTGGCGCATAATCGAATCACATTGCTATCCGTATCATCTCCGGCCAGGGTCGTCAAATCCATCATAGTAATTGCCTTGAGCAACCAGGCAGCCTGCCATTGTTTTTTGACAGAACGGCGTTTACCCAACGTAGCGGCCCGACGCTCTACGGCACTTCGGTTGACGTGAATATCTTTGAACAAATCCGCATCAAATGGAATGCCATCATTGCGCTTAAGGTGATGCAACTGCCCATTGCTCTTGCTGGATGTTTTTTTAACTTTAGTTTTTGACATATAATTAAAAATTATTTTATCTTATTGATTATTAATGGTTTCAGAATGGGTTTTACTTGCTTAAAAATATAAGCACTTTCAAGAAGTGTAGCCGCTTCCTCCAACCGTTTCGCATTTTGGCTGTACAATATAGCCAAAGGATCGCCTTTTTTCACAAAATCCCCTATTTTCTTTTTTAAAATAATGCCTGCCCCGAGATCGATCTGGCTGGCTTTGGTTTCCCGCCCTGCGCCGAGTTTTACAGAAGTCAACCCCACTTTTAACGCATCTAATTCTGTAATATATCCTTCTTCCCTACTTTTCAGGATCATTTTTTCATTAGAACAAGGCAATAAATCAGGATTTTTAACATAAGAAATATCTCCACCTTGAGAATCTACAAACTCCAAAAACTTATCATAAGCTTTTCCTGAGTCAATCAATTTATTTAATATATCAATTCCTTCTTCATAAGAATGCGCGATCTTTCCCAACTGCAACATACAAGTTCCTAATTCGAGGCAAAGTTGTTTTAAATCTTCCGGTCCGCCTCCTTGCAAGGTCTCGATGGCCTCCTTCACTTCCAGGGCATTCCCGATTGTCAATCCCAATGGTTGGTGCATCGCGGAAATAATAGCGACCACTCTCCTGTCCATTTGCTTCCCAATGCCAATCAAAACTTTTGCCAATGCCTCGGCTTCCTTTGCGGTCTTCATGTACGCGCCTTCGCCTACCTTTATATCGATGACAATCGCATCTGCCCCGCAGGCCAGTTTTTTGCTCATAATGCTCGAAGCAATCAGGGAAATATTATCCACGGTTGCTGTCACGTCGCGGAGGGCGTAGAGTTTTTTATCGGCTGGAACGAGGCGCTGATTTTGGCCGCAGATGGCGATGTTGTGTTTTTTTAATTTATATATAAAATCCTCCCTTGTCATATCCATTGAAAATCCGGGAATGGATTCCAGCTTGTCAATCGTACCTCCGGTATGCCCCAGACCACGACCACTCATTTTGGCGAGTGGGCCACCGGCTGCTGCTACGAGCGGAGCCAGGACGATAGTGGTTTTGTCGCCAACGCCTCCAGTGCTGTGCTTGTCTACTTTTACACCTGGGATTTCAGAAAGATCGATCAATTCCCCGGAGCGCATCATGCAGTCGGTGAAGGTAGCGGTTTCTACTTCGTTCATCCCCTGAAAATAAACGGCCATCATAAAAGCAGAGAGCTGGTAGTCCGGAATTTCGCCAGATACAAACCCTTTTATTATATAGGAAATTTCCTCCTTTGTCAGGGCTTCACCGTTTCTTTTTTTCTTTAGTAGTTCGACCATTTTTTTTAAAATACTATTTTCAATTGACCTCTTGCACTTTATTTTTTAAACACTTGAAGTTATCCGTTAAGCAGGTACTCAATTTAAACCGATTAAAAGAATTTCGGTATAACCGGGCATTCTAGCAAAGGTTTTCGTCAGGCGAGACGCCTGACGGGG